>JANPIE010000160.1:0-43740 GCA_031424835.1 Chitinophagaceae bacterium | reverse complement strand
TGCTTTGGCATGTATCTTAAATCCCCTGGGATTGGGCCGTTGAAACGAAGAAACCATTACACGCAACAATTTATCTCCCAGGAATGGTGCCATCTCCCATGCCTCAATAGCGATAAAGGATTCTGTGTTCACACTGAATGTCATGTTTGCAGGTGCATATACGAGTGGCCGTATATAGGCATCCTGCAGGTTATTCCTGCGCAATACTTCATAGGTGATCTCTATCAGTTGTTCCGTATCATAGGCATACGGAAGGTTAAGTGCGTACGCAGAATTTTTCAGTCGCTCAAAGTGTTCTATGGCCTTGAATATTTTTGTTTCGCCGCTTACTGTCTTATACGAACGTATACCTTCAAAAACAGAATAGCCATAATGCAATGATTGGCTGTAGAGGTCCATTTTTGCATCGGCGGCTTTTACGAATGCCCCGTTATGATAAATTACCGTGTTTGCGTTATAATAGTTTGCCATATTGTTCAATTTTTTCTTTGTATGCGGAAAAACAAAACCCCGCCTTTTTGGAGGCGGGGTTGGTATGTTTAGTGTTTACTAACTAAATAAGAACGCCTCCTCCATGCAGTGCAGGGACAATAATGACTACCACAATAATAATTATCGCAGTTAGTGTATGTATTGTATTTGATCTGCCCTGTAACATTTGGGAATTGTTAGAACGAAAATACCGCCGCCTTTTCAAAGTACAAAGAACTGTTGTCACTATTTTATTCGATCACGCGTTTTGTTTACAAACGTGTGTTAGTCATCAGATGATGGTAGACTGGTTCAGGTTGCGGTTGCTGTTTCTGCGGCCGCTCTCTGTATTCCTTTCAATATGGTCACTTACCAGGTCGCCGATGGCAGTGGTTGAATAATTGTTGATCGGATCTATGTCTTTCGAAACAAACCCATTTGCCAGTGTCCACTCAACCGCTTTACGTACAGCCGCCGCTTCTTCAGTTAGCTGAAAATGATCCAGCAACATGGCAGCAGACAGGATAGATCCCAGCGGATTGGCAATGTCTTTTCCTGCAGCCTGCGGGTAAGATCCATGAATGGGTTCGAACAAAGCCGTCGTGTTTCCCACAGAAGCAGAAGGCAACAACCCCAGTGAGCCACTCAGCACACTTGCTTCGTCACTGATGATATCTCCAAACATGTTCTCCGTTAATACAACATCAAATTGTGCAGGATTGACAATGATCTGCATGGCCGCATTATCAACAAACATATAATCAACCGTCACCGTTGCATACTGCAGTGCTATTTCCTGCACCACCCTTCTCCAGAGACGCGAGGTTTCGAGTACGTTTGCCTTGTCAACCAGTGTTAGTTTGTTTTTTCTTTTTTGCGCGTATCGAAATGCTAGGTGTGCCACGCGTTCGATTTCAGGTTTTGTATATACACAATCATCTGACGCCCGCGACTGGTCTTCGCTCAACTCTTTCTTACCAAAATAGATACCGCCCGTCAGCTCGCGGAATATGACAAAGTCAACCCCGATCAACTGTTTTGTTTTCAGCGGCGACAAATGCTGAAGTGATGTATAGGTGCTTACCGGTCGTATGTTAGCAAACAACTGAAGCTCCTTACGTAATTTCAGTAAACCCTGCTCCGGACGTACTTTGGCATTGGGATCATTGTCATATTTAGGATGCCCAATGGCGCCGAACAATATGGCGTCGCTCTCCAGGCATACTTTAATGGTTTCATCAGGCAGCGGATTGCCGGTCTTATCAATGGCATCGGCACCCATAATGGCTTCTGTATAGTAAAATGTATGACCAAAACGCCTGGCAACGGTATCCAATACTTTGATTGACTGGCGGGTTACTTCCGGGCCAATCCCATCTCCCAATATGACTGCAATTTTCTTTTCCATCCTGTAATAATTTCTATTCGGTTTATGATTGTAACTGCGCTTCAAATTCTTCAATCGCCGGCTTTATACTGATGAGGTAATCAATATCATCATAACCGTTTAAAAGGCATGTTTTTTTATAGAGATTGATATCGAATCTTTCCTTCTCACCGGTAGCATCGATAATGATTTCCTGGTTAGCGAGGTCAATGGTAAGGGTAGACTCATTTCCCTGGCCGAACACTTTCTCCAGGTACGCATCACTGACGGTTACCGGCAGCACCCCATTGTTCAGGGCGTTGTTTTTAAATATATCGGCAAAAAAACTAGAGACAACGGCTTTAAATCCATAATCCTGTAATGCCCAGGCCGCGTGCTCACGAGAGGAGCCGCAACCAAAATTTTTTCCTGCCACCAGTATTTCACCGCTGTACTGTGGCTGGTTAAGAACAAAGGAGGCTTTAGGCTGGGTCTCATCATTGTTCTCATAGCGCCAGTCTCGGAAAAGGTTTTTACCAAATCCATCTTTGGTTGTGGCTTTTAAAAAACGCGCAGGTATGATCTGGTCCGTGTCTACATTCTCCATCGACAATGGAACAAACCTGCTCTGTATGATCTGTAATGCCTGCATACGTTTCTTCTTTTTGTTTTTTCCAGCCCTGGTGGTTTCTTTTTCACTACCAGGCAATACTGCGCCGAACAACTCTACGGCTATTAAATGAGTTCCCTGACATCCGTAACAACGCCTGTAATAGCCGCAGCCGCAGCAGTTAACGGACTCGCCAATAATGTTCTTGCACCCGCGCCCTGTCTTCCTTCAAAATTCCTGTTACTGGTACTGATACAATATTCACCTGCTGGTATTTTGTCTTCATTCATTCCCAGGCAGGCACTGCATCCCGCCTGGCGAATTTCGAAACCCGCCTCAGTAAATATTTTATCCAGGCCTTCGGCATGAACCTGCCTTGCCACCTGCTGCGAGCCAGGTACGATCATCACCTGTACATGTTCATTTTTCTTTCTTCCCTTAACCAATGCCGCCACCTGGCGCAGGTCCTCAATGCGTGAATTGGTACAACTACCGATAAACACATGCTGAACGGGCATTCCCAGTAATTGTTTTCCGGATTCAAGTCCCATATACTGCAAAGCCTTGATAATATTTTTTCTTTCGCCTTCATCCGGTATCGTATCCGTCACCGGTATGCTGCCGTTGATGCCGATGCCCAATCCCGGATTGGTACCATAGGTAATCATGGGCTCTATCTCAGACGCATTGATCAGGATTTCTTTGTCAAACACCGCGTCTTCATCACTGTACAATTCCTTCCACTCAGCGAGTTTTGTTTCCCACTGGCCATTACCCGGGGCAAACTGTCGGCCTTTGATATAGGCAAATGTGGTCTCATCTGGCGCGATCATACCCCCGCGTGCGCCCATTTCAATGCTCATGTTGCAGATGGTCATCCTTGCTTCCATAGATAGCGAACGTATCGCAGAACCTGCATACTCAACAAAATATCCTGTGGCACCGCTCGCAGTTATCTGCGCAATGATATATAGAATGATATCTTTTGATACAACACCATGTGGCAACTCGCCCTCAATATTGATGCGCATGAGTTTGGGGCGGCTCTGTAACACGCACTGTGAAGCAAATACCATTTCCACTTCACTTGTGCCAATACCAAAAGCAATGGCACCAAAAGCACCATGGGTGGAGGTATGACTATCTCCGCACACAATGGTCATGCCTGGTTGAGTAATACCCAACTCCGGTCCGATTACATGCACGATACCCTGGAACGGATGCCCCAGTCCATACAATTCTATATGATGCTTCTTACAATTCTCAATTAGTTGCTGAACCTGCAAGCGCGACAATTCATCTTTAATAGGCAGGTGCTGGTTTTGGGTAGGTACGTTATGATCAGCAGTAGCCACAACCTGTTGCGGGCGAAAAACAGAGAGGCCTCTTTTTTCGAGTCCTTTAAATGCCTGGGGGCTTGTCACTTCATGAATAAAGTGCTTGTCGATATACAATACGGAAGGGCCATCCTGTACTTCCTGAACTACGTGTTTATCCCAGATCTTGTCAAACAATGTTTTCGCCATAATGCTGTTTAATTAAAGCGTGGTGCAGACGCACCACGCCACTCAAACTAAAACTATACTGATGAGAAAATCCTAAGCGATGACCGGCTCCGGCTTATACGCGGTGGCCAGTTGATGCAGATCCTCCTCCTCAACTTCTTTTTTTCTGTCTGCTACCTGCAGGAATGATTCATATAAAACATCGATATCATTTCGGTTAAAGGAATAGCCCAGTTTCTGGAAACGGTGGGCCAGTGCACTTCGGCCACTACGGGCTGTAAGTACGATCCTGCTTCCACCGGCGCCCACTTCTTCAGGGTTAATGATCTCATAGGTCAGCGAATCTTTAAGGAACCCATCCTGGTGTATACCGGAAGAATGTGAGAACGCATTTCCACCCACAATTGCCTTATTGGGCTGCACGGGTACACGCATAACTTCTGCCACTTCACGGCTGATGGGGTTAAGCATCTGTGTCTGGATATTCGTATATAAGCCCAGGTGTTTGTGTTGTTTGATCACCATCACTACTTCCTCCAGGGAAGTATTACCCGCTCTTTCACCCAAACCATTGATGGTACATTCTATCTGTCTTGCCCCACTAACGGCACCAGCGATAGAATTGGCAGTGGCCAGGCCAAGATCATTGTGACAATGACAGGATATGACCGCTTTGTCAATATTGGGTACATTGTTTTTCAGGTAGGCAATTTTATCGCCGTATTGTTGAGGCAGGCAATAGCCCGTGGTATCCGGGATGTTCAAAACCGTAGCGCCTGCCCTGATAACCGCTTCCACAACGCGGGCTAGGTATTCATTTTCTGTACGGCCCGCATCCTCAGCATAAAACTCTACATCGTCTGTAAAATTGCGCGCCCATTTTACTGCCTGTACCGCGCGCGCCAGAATCTCTTCACGCGTTGCGTTAAATTTAGAACGGATATGAAAATCTGATGTGCCAATGCCGGTATGGATACGGGGTCTTTTGGCATGCTTCAATGCCTGGGCCGCAACTTCGATATCTTTCTGAACCGCACGGCTTAGTCCGCATACCACCGCATTCCGGATCACTTTGGAGATCTGCTCTACTGAATCGAAATCTCCCGGACTTGAAATGGGAAAACCCGCTTCAATAATGTCCACACCCAGTGCTTCCAGCTTTAATGCCAGTTCCAGCTTCTCCCTGGTGTTGAGTTTACAACCCGGCACCTGCTCCCCGTCACGCAAAGTGGTATCAAAAATGAAAACCTGGTCCATGCCTATTTATTTTTAAACGATCTTTCAGATGAAAAGACAGGCTATTTATTTTTGTTACCGATTGCCTTTAATAACAAAATGATAGCCTGTCATCCCGAATTTAGCGCAGTATTGACAGGAAATTCAATCAAAATTGAGGGTATTTTACGCTCCATAACAGGGGGTGAAATAGCTGAAACCCTTACCAGTATTGGTTCTTAGCATAAAACAATTACGATGCCCAACCGTTCTACCGATTCGCTGTTTCAACTGGTTCAGTCCCTTGAAAGGTCGGAAAAGCGAAATTTTAAGCTGTATATGACCCGCAATTCGGCATCGGGCGACCTGAAAGTGGTGCAATTATTCGATGCACTGGAGAAAATGAAGCTGTATGATGAAGAACAACTGTTAGTTAAAAATCCTTCTATCCAGAAACAGCAGCTCTCTAACCTTAAGGCGCACTTATACCGCGAAATATTAAGCAGCCTCCGTTTATTGAACCAGGAGGAAAATATTGATCTGCAGTTGCATGAGCAGCTGGACTTTGCGCGTCTCCTGTACAACAAAGGCCTTTACCTGCAAAGCCTCAAAATACTGGACCGCATAAAGGACCTTGCCAAAGCGAATAACCAAACCACCTACCTGTTACAGGTACTCTTCCTTGAAAAAAAGATAGAGGCGCTGCATATCACGCGGAGTATGCAGGACCGGGCCGATAAATTAACGGCAGAATCAGATGAGGTAAACTGCCGTTTGTCGCTGCTGGGTACTTTATCCAACTTATCGTTGCAGCTATACAGTTGGTATATCCGTAACGGACATGCACGCAACGCAGCGGATACAGAGGTGGTGGATGCTTTTCTAAACCATGAAGCGGTGCTGAAAGCGCAGGATGTAAAAGGTTTTTACGAGCGGCTGTACCTATACCAATGCCATTGCTGGCATGCATTTATTACGCAAAACCTTTTGCTTTACTACCGGTATTGCCAGAAATGGGTGGACCTGTTTGAAGCAGAACCCAGAATGATAGAAATTGAAACGGCCCACTATATAAAAGGCCTGCATAACCTGATGAGTGCACATTTTGACCTGCGCAATTACCAGAAATTCAATGAGACCATACAGGTTCTGGACACATTTATTGAATCGCCGGTAGTGCAACAAAACCGCAATAACCTTATTCAAACATTTGTTTACCTGCATATTGCCCGTTTAAACAAACATTTCCTGGAAGGAACGTTCAGTAAGGGACTGGAACTGGTACCGTACCTCGAAGAAAAATTACAGGAATATGAATTGTATCTGGACCGGCACCGGGTGCTGGTATTTTATTATAAGATCGCCTCACTTTATTTTGGCTGTGGCGATTTCGACAAGAGTATTGATTACCTGAATAAGATCATTAATCTGAAAGTAGACCTTCGAACAGACCTGCAGTGTTATGCAAGGTTGCTACACCTGATCGCACATTATGAACTGGGAAATTTTGATTTACTGGAGTATCTTTTAAAATCCGTGTACCGTTTTATGTACAAGATGCAGAACCTCAGTACGGTTGAAGAGGAGATATTTTCGTTCCTGAGAAAATCTTTCCGTTTATCACCCAAACAATTGAAACCCCAATTCGAGAGCTTACTGGCAACACTCAGGCCTCTGGAAAAAAGCAGGATGGAGAGCCGCGCATTCATGTACCTGGATATTATTTCCTGGCTCGAAAGCAAGATCGATAACCAGCCGGTGCAGGAAGTGATCAGGAGGAAGTATCTGGATGCTAAGAGAAGTGCGGAGGTGGGTTGACAAGTTGAATGGTTGATCAGCTGAAGTGCATATTTATGATTTTAATAGACCTCCGTGAAACTCGGTGTGTTCTGTGACTCTGCAGTGAATGAAAAATTTTAGTTTATTGCCGCCGCAATACCGATCGAAGCGAGGGCTTTAACACAGAGACAAAGAATACACAGCGTTCCACAGCGATTGATCCCATAACCGGATAATTTCAATTCAAATACCGACATGAGAAATTTACTGTTTTGTTTAGCGATGATGCTTGGCTGTACTATGCTGCAGGCACAAGTAACCAAGGCGCCCGAGGTCAGAGAAGGTGGTGGGCCCTACACGCAACTGATCATACGCGGGGTTACCTTGATCAATGGAACAGGCGCACCGCCACTAGGACCGGTTGATATCGTGATAGAACAGAACCGAATCGTACAGATCAGTTCCCTGGGCAGCCCGGGCGCAATGATCAATCCTGCACGCAGACCGCAATTGAAAGCAGATGGCCAGGAATTGAATTGTGAAGGAATGTATGCCTTACCGGGTTTGATCGACATGCATGGGCATATCGGTGGCAGTGCGCAGGGCACGCCTGCAGAATATGTTTTTAAATTATGGATGGCACATGGCATCACCACCATACGCGATCCTTCTGCAGGCAATGGTTTGGATTGGGTGCTGGATGAAAAAGCAAAAAGTGCCGCCAACCTTATCACCGCCCCCAGGATTTTTGCATATACATCATTCGGGCAGGGTAGCAAAACACCCATTGTAACCGCGCAACAGGCAAAAGCCTGGGTACAGGAGAATGCAAAAAAAGGAGCCGACGGTATTAAATTTTTTGGTGCTCCACCTCTGGTAATGGATGCGGCCATCACCGAAAATAAAAAACTGGGATTGCGTTCCTGCTGTCACCACGCACAAACTGATGTGGCAAGGTGGAACGTGTTGAATTCTGCACGCGCCGGACTTACCAGTATGGAACATTGGTATGGTTTACCGGAAGCGCTGTTCACCGATAAAACCATTCAGCATTTTCCCGCAGATTATAACTATAACAATGAGCAGCACAGGTTTGAAGAAGCAGGTAAATTATGGAAGCAGGCAGCACCGCCATTCTCGGATCACTGGAACAAAGTGATGAATGAATTGCTCGCACTGGACTTCACACTGGATCCCACGTTCAATATCTACGATGCCAACCGCGACCTGCAAAGGGCCAGACGTGCGGAGTGGCATGAATGGTACACCCTGCCATCGCTCTGGAAATTTTATGAACCCAGTCTCCAGTCGCATGGCTCCTACTGGCACAATTGGGGTACTGAGCAGGAAGTGGAATGGAAAAATAATTATCGCCTGTGGATGACGTTCATCAATGAATACAAAAACCGCGGCGGCCGCGTAACAGCGGGATCTGACAATGGATTTATTTACCAGACATATGGCTTTGGCTACATCCGTGAACTGGAACTACTCCGCGAAGCGGGGTTTCATCCGCTGGAAGTGATCCGTTCCGCTACATTATATGGGGCGCAGGCCCTTGGGGCAGATTCACTGATCGGGAGCATAGAAAGCGGGAAACTGGCTGATATTGTTATCGTGAATGCAAACCCGCTGAAAAACCTGCAGGTATTGTATGGTACAGGAGCCATTGAGCTAACACCGGATAATAAAGTGGTGCGCACAGGCGGGGTTTTGTACACAATTAAAGATGGCATTGTTTACGACGCCAAAAAATTATTGCAGGATGTAAAACAAATGGTAGACGCTGAAAAATTAAAGACTGGCTGGCAACTCAAACAACCCGGTATGTGATGGGCATAACATAACGGATAGGGGTTTCACCGGGTACAAAATTTTGAAGGCAATGGCAGAATTTACTCACCCTAGTTTTTCGAGAATGGTATCCTCCAGGGGAAAGTTGATGCTGATGCTGCAACCCTGCCCCGGTGCGGACTGAACTTTTACCGTTCCATTGTAAAGATCGGCGCGGCTGATAATATTGTAAATACCGATGCCTTTTCGTTGCTGGTTCACATGAAAGCCCACTCCATTATCAACGATGCGGAGGTGAATGGTCTTATCGTTTCTTGCCAGGTCGAGGTTAACATTACTGGCCTTTGAATGCTTGATAATATTGTTCATCTGCTCCTGCACAATACGGAAAAGGCTCAGCTTGAAATCGTACTTGATATCTTCTTCATAAAAAGTATCTGCAGTAAGTTCAATCTGGAAAGTATTTACGGCGCTAATATCATCCAGCAATCCCTCTATCGCCTTGCTCAAGCCAAAATGCTTGATCAGTGGCGTAACCAGGTTTTGAGAAAGTTTCCTGATCTCCTCAATGGCATTGAGGATAAAACCCGAAGATTGTTTAAGCAATTCCGAATCTTCCGGCATTTTCTGCTGCGCGGAGGCGATATACATCATTGCCACTGTGAGTTGCTGGTTTACGTTATCGTGCAGTTCGGTACTGATCTCGTAGCGTTCCTTCTCCTGTACCTGTATAGTGGCTTCAGTAATCTCTTTTTGTTTCAGCAGCCGCTCCTCTTCCAGTTTTTCCTCCAGCCTTACTTTCTCGGTAATGTTATTGTGTATGGCCAGCACGGCGGCTTTGCCTTTATAGTCAATTTTATGGGAGGAGATATCCAGTACAATGATATCTCCGTTTTTTTTGCGCTGGTGCCAGATGCCGGTTTTTTTGGAAACCGCGGCATTCATGAATTCTCTTACAAATGCCCTGGTTCTTTCATGGTCATCCTCGGGCCTCAGATCGAGTATCCGCATGCTGAGCAATTCATCGCGTGTATAACCATATTCTTCCTGTGCTATATCATTTACTTCGAGAATTTGCATCGTGTGAACATCCCAGATAAAAATAGGCATCGGGTTATTGTAAAATAAATTACGATAACTCTCATTACTCTCTCGGAGGCTTTCCCGTATACGGTTACGCTCAATACTGTATTGGATAGATTTAGCAAGCAACCTTTCATCAAACTCACCTTTGATCAGGTAATCCTGCGCACCACTTGCCATGGTTTCCAGCGCCAGCTCCATATCCGCAAGACCCGTCAGTACAATAATGGGTATAGCGGATGCATAGGCACTCACCTGCTCATAGGAATTGAACCCCGAACTATCGGGCAATGAAAGGTCCAGGAATACTACGCTGATGGGGCGTTCATTCAAAATCTTGATCGCGTCTGCTGCGCTCGCTGCCCGCAGGATGGTGTCAAAAGGCAATCTTGTCATCCGCAACGTTTCTTCCAGCAAAAAAAGATCGCCGGGATTGTCTTCCACAATAAGTACGGTGAGCAAACTATTGTTCTCCGGTATCGCCATCGGTTTTACGTTCATAATGTTCTCCAGGATAATTCAATCCGCTTTTAATAAATGCTACTGTAATCCACCTTCCTTACCCAATGTAAAATAAAAACAACTACCCTTACCAGGCTCTGATTCCACCCATATTTTTCCATGGTGCCGTTCTACGATCTTCTTGCAAATGGCAAGCCCTATCCCGGTACCACTGTATTCGTTCTTATGATGCAGTCGCTGGAACAACACAAATATTTTTTCAAAAAAAATGGGTTTTATGCCAATGCCATTGTCACGTACACTGAACTGGAAATGTTTCTCCTCTGCTTTCCCGCTGATATGGATCTGCGGCGGCTCATTACTCTGGTATTTCAGTGCATTGCCTATCAGGTTCTGAAAAAGCTGGAACAATTGGGTGCGGTTGGCTTTAACATCAGGCAGCGGATCAATCGTTATCGAGGCGCCCGTTTCGTCAACAGCCGTTAAAAAAACATTGGCCACCTCGTTTACAAGCGCATTGGTTTTGATCATTTCAAAGTCCTCTTTATTCGAACCTACTCTGGAATAGTGCAGCAGGTCCATGATCAGTTTTTTCATCCTTTCCGCACCATCCACTGCAAAATGAATATATTGTTCAGCGGTTTCGTCAATCTGGTCCTCGTATTTTTTCTTAAACAATTGCAGAAAGCTGGTAATCATCCGCAGGGGTTCCTGCATATCATGCGACGCGATATAGGCAAAACGCTCCAGTTCCACGTTTGACGCAGCCAGCTCATCGGCCCTTTGCTTCAGACGGTTGTTCAGGTCGAGCAGCAAGGCTTCATTTTCCTTGCGTTCTGTAATGTCCCGCGTTGCGCCCAAAAGCCTGATGGCTTTCCCTTCTTCATTCCGAATGATGTATCCTTTGTCATGCACAAATGCGTATTGCCCGTTCTTTTTGAGAAATCGGTATTCATCTTCCCAATACATCTGCGAAGGATCATCCAGTATGGCCACCTGGTTTGCCAGGACCGATGGAAGGTCATCCGGATGAATGCGTTTGTGCCAGAAATTTTCTTCCAGCACAGATTCTTCAAGGTCATAACCAAACAGCATTTTTAAACCTTTACCCCTACGGGTTACCACATCTGTTTTAGTATCCCAATCCCAGATGGCATCATTGGTAGCCAATGCAACCATATCATAGCTCTGGTTGCTTAACTTAACCGCTTCCACAGACAGTTTATTCTCCAGTATAATCAGTAACAGGTTCTTGGCCCTTTCCAGTGTGTACTCCTCTTCAGTAGTGGGCTCCTTCACTTTCTTATAGTAGATAGCAAAAGTGGCCATAACCTTATTACTAGAATCGATGATCGGAAAAGACCAGCAGGCTTTTAATCCGGCCTGTGCGGCCTGTACCTTGCCCGGCGTCCACAAAGGATCGTTGGCGATATCTGAGACAACCACTCTCTCTTTCCTAAACGCGGCCGTGCCGCAGGATCCCGCGTTTTCACCTATTTCCAACCCATCAACAAATGCGCTAAAAGAAGCGGGCAGGCTTGGCGATGACCAGTTGTATAACCTGTTTTCTTTCACTCTCAATACTGAACAGATCATGCCCTCATGCAGGTTTTCGAGGGATTGCATATAGAAATCCAGCACTTCTTCCAACACGCTATCGGGGCGCGCGTTCATTTCCAGCACATCCCTTTCCAGTTTTTCAAGCGTACGCAGGTTCTTTACTTCGGTAACGTCTTTTATATATACGGAGATATTTCTTTCCGAGGGGTATACACTTACATCGGCCCATATTTTATAAAGCGGGAAATACTCCCTGAAACGTATGGATTTATTTTCCGAAAACAGTTTACCAAAATCATCGTACTGTTTCAACAGCTCGAGGTCAGGGAATTCATCCCATAAATTCTTACCAATAAGATCAGCAGCTTTTTTACCCAATATCTTCTCCGCGGCAGCATTCCAGAACAGGATGGTCCAGGTACGACTCACTATAAAAAAACCATCAGTAAGACTATTCAAAACGCTCTCCAGCAATGCACGGCTATCCTCTTCTTTCTGGTGCATCATTTTCGCGTCTGTCACTATCTGCGAAACTTCTTTGAGCACCGGCTTCTGCACTGAAATATCCCTGCCAATTGTGGCCGCCACCTTTCCACCTTCACCATCATCCAGGAATACAGAGGAAATTTCCATGGGAAACCGCTCTCCGTTCTTTCTTATGCCGGTAACCACCCCTTTAATCTTGCCCTGCTCAACGCGCTCATGCAGCATAAGGTTGAAATGGGGACCCGTCGTATCAATTATTCGGCTCCTGCCCAATGCTTTCATTTCTTCCTCTGTATACCCAAACATCAGTAATGCTGCTTTGTTTACTTCAAGCAGGGTGCCATCCGGGCGGGCCATAAAAAAAGCATCGATCGAATTTTCGAAGAGGGATTTGTACGCAGATATACTTACCAATAAATTCATTGGTGGATATTTGATTTAGGATCTGCCCCAGGCGCCGGTTGGGGGAAGTGTCTAATTTCGTTAAGATTTATTTACCAGCCAAGATTAGTTTAAACTTAAAATCGCATTAACTCAACACTTTCCAACTCGCACTAAAGGATCCGCATCGTTGCACAACACTCAGGTAAAGCCATTGAATACATAGATGTCAGTATTACCGTAATTCCTCACTGCTCCGAACAAAGCGGAAATCTGCCATTATTTTTTTTCTACGGTTGGATAACTAATGCCAAGCTGTTCCAGGTATGTTTTGTACCGGGAAGGATCGTAATAAAATTTCTTCATCTGTTCTCGATACCTGTCCATAATTTCTTTATTCAGGAAAACAGCGGGCGGATCGGTTTGTTTGATAAAGGGCCTGTATTTTACATCTTTGGTCTGCACATTGGTAAAATAAGCTCTGGCATCAGCCAGTACTTTGGGATCGGTAAAAAGATCAATCAATGTGAGGGCTGTTGCTTTTGCACCGGCAAGTGAACCCTTGTGCGCGATGGGCGTAGCCATGGCGATAGCGTCAGCCCAGTGATGCCCCTTTGTACCTGGTATATTTGCAGGATACCGCAATACGATGGTGGGAACGTTCCATGCAATATCTGCAATATCATCTGATCCCGCCCCCCATGAAAACGCAACAGAACCCTTCAATGTATCAGCCGATGTTCTAAGCCCGTCAATGGCACGGCCGGCATTGTCTTTTTTAGGCGCTTCCACCAGTTTCTGAACGGCACGCGCCATCTGCTGGTCGGCATCGGTCCACTGTGGAAAACCCACTGCTTTGATGTTCCTATGCATCGCCTCACCCAGGGCTTTATTGAAGTGGCCCGGCCATGCTGTGCCCAATATCCGGTAGTCCATTTTTGTGTCAGTCATCATAGCTGCACCGTTGGCTATCTTGATACCCGCATCATACATGCTTTGTATATCTTCATAAGTACGCTCGCGGAAATAATACCATACGGAAGCCTTAGATGGAACCACATTGGGTTGATCACCTCCATCGGTTATCACATAATGTGAGCGCTGTGTTGGTTTCAGGTGTTCCCGTTTAAAGTTCCAGCCAATATCCATCAGCTCTACTGCATCCAATGCACTTTTTCCTCTCCATGGCGCACCCGCGGCATGTGCGGCATCACCTTCAAACGAAAATTGTACGGATACCAATCCATTGTTACCCGGATCACCATAGTCAGAACCAAACTCACTACTCACATGGGTAAATATGCAGGCATCCACATTTTTAAAATAACCGTCACGTATGAACCAGGCTTTACTGCCCACCAGTTCTTCCGCCACTCCCGGCCAGATCATGAGCGTGCCCGTAATATTATTTTTCGCCATTAACTCTTTAACAGCAATGGCGGCGTAGATGATCACTGCCTGCCCTGAATTATGCCCTTCACCATGACCCGGCGCTCCTTCCACTATGGGGTCTTTGTATGCCACTCCCGGCTTTTGTGATGCTTTGGGTATACAATCAATATCGCTTCCCAAAGCGATCACAGGACTGCCGCTGCCCCATTTAGCCATCCATGCAGTGGGAATGCCGGAGATGCCACGCTCTATGGTGAACCCGTTTTTTTCGAGTATGCCGGTAAGGTATTTTGAAGTCTCTGTTTCCTGGAATCCCAGCTCACCAAAACTGAAGACCATATCCACCATTTCCTGAACTGCTTTTTCTTTGGCACCTACGGAAACCAGGGCAGAACGCTTCAGGTTACCTACAAAGCCTGAATCGTATTTTTTAACGGTTTGTGACAAACAATCAGAGAGGATAAAACACAACAGCAGAACAGCCGGCAATTGCCGGTATAGCCGAACATGTACATTCATAGCAGTAGTTTGTACACAAGGTAAATTGAAGAAAGGAGAAAACCGGTTTTTTTAAACAGGGTTTTTTCAGGCGTAAATCCGCTCCAGGGCATCACGGAATTTTTCCATTACTACCTTTCGTTTAAGACTCATTTTAGGCGTCATCTCTCCGGTTTCAATGGTCCACTCACGAGGGAGCAGCTCAAATTTCTTGATTTGCTCTACATGGTTAAAATAGTCATTGTACGTTTCCACAAGAGACCGGAATAATGTGATCACCCTGGGATGATGGATCAGGTCTTCATTACTGGTATAGCTGATCTCGTTTTCTTTTGCCCAGGCAGACAATGCTGCAAAAGAGGGAACAATCAATGCACCCACGAATTTTTTTTCTGCACCCACCACCATCACCTGTTCTACGAACGGACTTTCTTTCAGCTTATTTTCAATAGGCTGTGGTGCAACATATTTACCACCACTGGTTTTGAACAATTCTTTTTTGCGATCCGTGATCTTTAGAAATTTCTTTTCATCCCATACCCCGATATCACCGGTATGCAGCCACCCGTCTATTACCGCTTCGGCTGTGAGATCCGGACGTTTGTAATATCCTTCCATTACACAGGGACCTGTTACGCAAATTTCACCATCATCGGCAAGTTTAACCTCGATACCCAAGATCGGCGGGCCAACGGTGCCAAATTTAGTGCCTCCTTTTTCTTTTCGGTTTACAGAAATGACAGGGCTGTTCTCTGTAGGACCATAGCCCTCATACACCGGTATTTTTGCTGCGTTAAATATGCGGAGTAATTTTACCTGGCAGGCCGCGCCACCGGTAACGATATATGACACATTACCACCCAACGCTTCGCGCCATTTACTGAAGATAAGTTTGTTGGCCAGTGCCAGTTGCATATTATACCATGCCCCGCCGCTGATGCGGTTATCATATTTCTCGCCCAGGGCAACGGCCCAGTAAAAAAGTTTGCGTTTCACGCCGGTGAGTTCATTACCCTTTTGCATGATGCGCTCAAATACTTTTTCCAGCAAACGGGGAACAGTCGTAAAGCCATCGGGCTTAACTTCGCGCAGGTTGTCACCGATGGTCTCCAGGCTTTCCGCGTAATAAATACTGATGCCGCTATACAGGTATATATAAGTTACGGTTTTCTCAAAAATATGGTTAAGCGGAAGGAAACTAAGCACTTTTGTTTCCGGGGCATCACTGAAAGGGAAGCTCTCTTTACTGAAATGCAGGTTGGTGTAAATATTTTTATGACTTAACATCACACCTTTGGGTGTACCCGTTGTACCAGAAGTGTAAATAATCGTGGCGAGGTGTGAAACAGGAATCGTCTTTTTAATAGCAGCTACCTGCGCAATGGATACATCATCTGCCATATCCGTTACTTCGCTCCAGTGAGAAGCTCCTTCTACCCGGTCAAATGTGAAAATATTTTTTAGTGAAGGCACCTGGGAGGCTATCCCTTTTATTTTGGCCAGTAGTTCAGGACTGCTCACGAACATGTATTTGACAGCCGCGTCTTTCAGAATGAATTCCAGTTCCAGCGCATTGGTGGTGGGATACACCGGCACAAGTATAGCGCCTATCTGCTGTGCCGCCATGTCTGTGAACAACCATTCAGGACGGTTATTACTCATAATGGCAATCTTATCGCTACCCTCGGGTGTGAAATCACCCCCACTTACCCCGAGTTTAAGCAAACCCGCACTGAAACGCATAAGGATTTCTGAAACCTGCTGTGTACTATAGGGCACCCACTGCCCCTGTTCTTTTGCAGCCAGCATGTCGGCCTTTGGAAAATGCTGTAATTGATGATCTATGCAATCAAAGAGTCTCTTAATGGTCATTGGCAATCGTTGATCTGTACAAACAATGATAGGCTACTAACTGTTCTGGTTCCGCTTCATTTTTTCATATTCCTGGCGGGTCATATCTTCTCTGTCACCGTTATAGGCGTTAAAATACTGGAATCCGAGTCCCACGCCCCATCCAAGCATTACCCAAACCGGCCATGGATAACCGTGCATGCCTGTATGCCTACCCGAAGTGAACCACCATATGGCCCATAAAAACGCGCAGATAACCAGATAGCTATACAATGTTTTGCGAAAAGAGGCCCTTTTCTGGGCGATACGCCAAAGTCGCTCATCCTTTGTTGGTTCCATAATTTAGTTTTGAGAGTATCAAATTAGGGAAAAAAGGGGAAAGGAGCAATAAGGCGGAAATGGAGGTTTGTAACGGTTTCCTCTCGGTGACCGGGTGGGAATCCGCATACTAATGCGTGGAGACAGTAGACCTGCCATCGCAATGTCAGGTTTTGAAGTAGAATAAATTTCAGTAACGGATGACTTGTAACAACAAATGATTAGCTCCGGAAATAATACTGCCCAACAGGGATCTTGAACACACGGCTCTCCTGGAATTTTTTAAACCCTTCGGTTTCTTTGGCGTGGGTATTCTGCCACGTGCGAAAAGCATCTGCATTCACAGCGGGGCTGAAAAGCCAGTAATTATAGGCTTCAAAGAGCCCGTCTTTCAGCAGGTATTCCTGGTGATCGAATAAGCGATATGGAAATCGCTTTTGTTTTTCCTGTGACCAGTCGCGTACAAATTGTGTACGCAGTTTGCCAAGACTTTCTACACTACCATCCACCCTGGATTCTCCCGCAGCTTTAAGCAATGAACCCAGTACTTCTTTTTCAAATCCTGAGGTTGCCCTTGCATTCTGCAATGCATTGATCGCGCCTGGGGCTAAAATATTCTTATATATCTCGTATAGTCTGGGTTTGAATTCAGCAGAGCGGGTAGTAAAACTCTCCAGGTTCAGGAATGTTTCCCCGTACAGCATGGCACGAATCCAGTTGCCGGTGCTGGCATAGTACATTGCGGCATTGTAATAGTTGCTGCTGTACCCGGGATCCATTTCAATTCCTTTCTCCCATTGTACGATTGCTTCATCCAGTTCTTTGTCCATGGCCGACATTTCGCCGTATTCATTATATATCACACCACTATTGGGAAATTTTTTCAGCGCGGCACGGTATAATTTACCTGCCTCCTTATAAGAGGCAATAGCCTTATAAGCCAATCCCAGCACCTGGTAAGCCTGCTGGTCTGCATCCGGTCTTTCAACAATTATTTTTCCCAGCTCTATTGCCGTAGCAAAATCTCTTTTAAGGAAATTTGCGTAGGAAAGATCTTTCAGCACTTCAAGACTATTTGGGTCCTGCTGCCTGGCACGCTGCAGCGCTTTTACGGCGTTATCAAAATCACCCTGCTGCAGTAAAGTTTTGGCATTGTCCTGCAACTGCCTGGTTGTAGGCGCCTGCGCAGATAATGTATACATACAGCTTAACGCAAAAGCCAGGAAGAAAAAATATTTCATGTGAATGTTTTCAGGTTTTTATTTCCGGTTGCGGATTCCGGATTCCGGGATGGTAATCAATAACGCCACCCGGAATTTGCATTTTATATCGGTAATCGCCAACCGTCCTATTTATGAAAAAATCATGCCGGGTTTATCAATCATAGATCAAATGCGTTAGCAGCCCGTCGCGCAGCTTGGGTTCAAACCAGGTGCTTTTGGGTGGCATTACATTACCACTATCTGCTATATTAAATAACTGGTCAATCGTTACCGGATATAAACTGAAGGCCGCGGCCATTTCACCGCTATCCACCCGCTTCTCCAGTTCTTCCAGGCCCCTTATGCCGCCCACAAAATCTATGCGTTTATCTGTCCGCTGGTCCTTAATGCCCAGGAGCTTATCCAGTACATGATTCTGGAGAATGGTAATATCCAAAATGCCTATGGGATCCGTTGCAAAAGTGCCCGGCTTTGCCGTCAGCTTATACCAGTTCTTGTCCATATACAATCCAAAGTCATGCAGGTTCTCAGGCCGGTATGCGCCTTTTGTAACCAGCTCTACTTTGAATTGTTTGGACAATTCTTTAATAAAACTTTTAGGAGTAAGCCCGTTCAGGTCCTTCACCACGCGGTTATAATCCATTATATACAACTGGTTGGCAGGGAACAGAGTGGTAAGAAAATAATCTGCCCCGGGGGTACCCGCCACCTGCCTCACTTTCGCAGCCGAAGCTGCGCGATGATGTCCATCTGCTATATAGGTGGCCGCTATTTTTTTCTCAAAGAGTCCTGTTATCAGCGCAATGGTTTTGTCATCGTTCACTATCCAGACCGTATGCTGTATTCCATCATCCGCTGTAAAATCGTACACGGGTGATTTTGTTTTTTTCCAGTCGGCGATCAACGCATCCACTTCCTCATTATTCCGATAGGCAAGAAACACATTACCCGTTTGCGCACCCGATACTTTAATATGGTTGATGCGGTCCTGCTCTTTTTCAGGCCTTGTGAATTCATGTTTCCTGATGATACCATTTTCATAATCATCCACGCTGCTTACACAAACCAACCCTGTCTGGCTGCGGCCATTCATGACGAGTTGGTATATATAATAGCAATCTTTGGACTCCCTGAAAAGTATATCACGCTGCATAAAAGCGGCCAGGTTCTTCTTTGCCTGTTCGTAAACCGATGCATCATGTGCATCCACTGTTTCAGGAAGATCGATCTCGCTCTTGGTGATGTGCAGGAAAGAACTATGATTACCCTGGGCCTCAGTTTTGGCCTCTGAACTACTCAGTACATCGTAAGGCCTGCTTGCCACCTGTTTGGCCAACTGTGCCTGCGGCCTTAATGCTTTAAAGGGTTGTATGCTTGCCATTGGACAAATATCTGTAAATAATTATTAATAGAAGGTTATAACGTGAGACCTGCCGTGTATGGTATAAGCAAAGCGGCAATAAAAACCAACGGCTAAAGTCACGACCATCAAGAGGCCAGTTCCAAAAACAAAGCGGTATTGAATTACCGAATACTGTTTGCAAACCTATCCATTGCTTTGTTAACCAATTCATTTCTCCGTATCAACCACTGGAACAAAGCAATACCGGCAACCGCGCAAACCATTCCTGCCAACACATCCAGGATATAATGATGACTGCTGTAAATGGCAGCAAACCATATCCCGAACATAATGGCCACGAACACCAGGTTGAACCATTGTAACCGGTACTTTATTCCATAATACAGAACGACAAGGGGATAAGCCGCGTGCAGGGATGGCATAGCAGCAAAGACATTGGAACTCTTGCTATACAAAGATTCAAAAATTCCGGCACCAAAGAACAGATCGAATTTCGCCAAGCCCGCCGAATTACCGGGTGTGCCGGCAACAAAATCAAATCCCTGCTGCTGTACATACCAGGGCGGCGCTGCGGGATAAATATAATATACGATGAACCCCAGCAGGTTTACCAACAGGAAACTGAGTGAAAACTGCAGAAATCCTTCGCGGTTCTTAAAAAAAAGATAGGTAGCGAACGCGAGGGGTACCGGCACCCAGCAGAGATAAAAAATACCGCTGAGTATGTCTAAAAATGTATTGCCATTTGCGCGCCAATACTCGTTTGGCGTAAGTACGGTACCCTGTGCATTAATTCCAAAAAGAGTTTTCTCGGCATGGTAAAGGCTTTCAATATGCACGGTGTTATACCGATAATTTGGAAAAGCCTTCATATAGTCAAAGATGATCCAGAAGACGATAAAAACCGAAAAACCCGTAATGAATTTACGGGTAGTGCGTGAAACAAAATAGAATGTATTGAAGAACAATGCGAGGTATACCTGCTCCATTTTGAAGCCGATCACTACCATGGATAACAGCAGGTAGCCCGCTGTAACCAATGCAGCCAGGCAAAAATGACGGGCTGTATAAAGCCCGCGGGTTTCGGTTAAGATGGCTTTGGACATATCAGGGCTTGAATCTTTCTACCAGCTCTTTTCCGGATAAGGGATCAGTGCCTTTCATTTCCATGTACACCACGTTCGGCGACCAGAATGAGCCGCCATCTATTTTTAGGAAAATCCTGTTCAGTAAAGCCTGTTTCTGGTTGATGGTGGCGAAGACCCTGTACCGGTTGTCTTTTGCATGGCGTGTCAACAACATTTTGTGTTTTTTATACGATACAAAATGCAACTGGTAATTGCCATTACCCTGCGGCTGTGCTTTTATACCATACGCAAAAGTACGCTGGAGGTAACTGAGTTCTTTCTTTATCCCGCCTTCCTGGTAACGGATCCAATATACGTGTACGGGCGACTCCTTGTTCAATTGTCCCTGCGCATCAACATTCAGCTCGCATACAATCGTGTTGGTATTGGTGGTACGCTGCAGGTAAAACAACTGGTTAGGATTACCGGAGGGCACAGGAAAACTATCCTGTGGATCCGCCTCATGTACGATTGCCGATAGAGGAGCATTTACCGGCGGCAAATATTTGTTTGTAAATGCAAAGCCGGTTACCAACATAATTCCCAACCCTGCCAGCAAACCCTTGTTGCCATTGCTGACTGATTGGTCGCGCGCATCCAATGTTTTTTTGGCACCCAGCAGGCGCTTCAGGGCGGTTATATTATTGAGTATGGCCATTAAGGCGATGGGGATAGTGAAGATGGACATGGTTTCCAGTACATGAAATGATACACCCGGCAGGTACCATTTATGATCTCCGCCAAGGTAATGACCGGTAATACCGCATGCCATAGCTGACACTCCTATCGTTACAACCCGCTCCGGGCGCTGCATCAGGCCGTCCTTACATTGTATGCCCAGGCCCTCTGCACGTGCCCGTGTATAACTTACCATCATCGATCCGATGAGCGCAATAAAAGCAAAAATGGAACTCAGAAAATAATGGTGTGCCACCAGGTAATAACAAATACCGAGAAACATGACCAGTTCACTGTACCGGTCAAGTACAGAATCATACAGGGCGCCAAAGGAAGAGCTCATGTTGCCGATTCGGGCAACCTGGCCGTCTAGCATATCAAACAATCCTGCAAATAAAATCAGGGCGCCCGCCCAGCCTACATAAGATAGGTCAACACGGTCACCATCTTCCCCGCCCACCACAAAAACAACCGCAACAGCTACATTCAGTAAAAAACCAATCGTAGTAACCGCATTAGGGGTTAATCCCATCTTGATCAGGATTTTTACAAAGGGATCAATGATCCTGTATATCCCCTGTTGTAATTTTATTCTGAACGGAAGTTGATCCATTGAACTTTCTTTTCTACATCTAAGTAATTAAAAATCAAATTTAAACCTTGCGCGTACACCCAGCGATGCCACATACTGGTGATCGAGGTAATTAAATCTTTTTACGAGGTCCACCCGTATCAGTTTAAAAATATTTGTGATACCCACACTACCTTCAATATAAGGCGTTTTACCCAATGCAAAAGTAGCAGGTTGCCCATCCACTGTGGGGTATTTGATCAGGCCGGGGTTCAGTTCAGGATTGTTCTCATCACGCACACCGCCATATAATATTTTTGCGGAAACCACTTCACGAAGTTTCAGTTTCTTCAGCAACGGCACACGATTGAAAAATAGACCGTTGAAATGATGATCGATATTCAGGCTTACAAAATGATCACTCACAAATTCCTGGAAATTCATCAGGTTGAAAGAGTTTAGCTGGTATGCATAGGTCTGGTTGGCGCGGTGAACAGTCATCAATGGGTACGGTAATTTTCCGAAGATATATCCTGCCTCAGAAACAATATCGCTGTAACCCAACTGCGACAAATACGCTCTTTTTTCAAAACGGAAATTAATGTTCTGGTAATTGTATTGGCTATTCAGCAGCCCCTTGATACCCGCAATAAACCGCAGTGTAAAAATGGGATATTTGTTGATGATGGGTATACGGTACACTTTACCCTGGTAAAACTGTTCATTGGGGGCCCAGCGGAGTTCGCCTGAAAATTCCGAAGTGATGATCTTGTTTACATTAACGGTAGCATTGTTCTCCACCTTGGTATAAATGATGGAACCGGCAGGTTCCTGCTTCCAGTTCTTATAACCCAGCGTATATGACAAATGATTGGGCAGTTCATGCACATACTCCAACTTGAAATTACTGTTGTATAACCATTTATCGTTCTTGCCTCTTTTAAACGAGAGCAGGAAATTATCCTCCGCAACAAACTGAAGTTCCTGGCCCGGAATTTTGGTATCATGCTGGTAACTGGCCCGCAGGAAATTCATCGGGAAAACAT
Source organism: Chitinophagaceae bacterium (assembly GCA_031424835.1). Classification (GTDB taxonomy): domain Bacteria; phylum Bacteroidota; class Bacteroidia; order Chitinophagales; family Chitinophagaceae; genus Sediminibacterium. The sequence goes on along the minus strand of JANPIE010000160.1, from coordinate 20,961 downwards.
AAATGGATTTATTGTTGAGGGAGTATGTTGAACTCAGAAAGTATTTCCATCGCTCATCCTTAAATCCATAGGCAGCATAGGTTTCAAAATAAAGGCGCTTGTTGAATTTTGGTGTGGTCCTTCCACCCAAACGAAGTTTGAAACCTTCAATGGGGTTAAAACTGTAGAAGGCGGCGGCCGGGCCAATATCAAAGGGTCCTATCGAAGTATACCCCGAGAACAGGAAAGTGGCAATGGCGAGTGTACGCCGGAAGGATGGCATTTTCTCCAGGCTGTCTATATTGCTGTATACTTTTGCTTCTACCCGGGTAAGCGTATCATGCCGGTTTCCCTGCCAAAAATCATCTTTGTGCTGTTCTGCATTGTCTAGTTTTACCAAAGCGGGGCCCTGGTACACGGTATCCGGCTGAGGCACATTGATACGGAAATTTTTAAATGAAACGGTACGTTCCCCAAAAAACCCACCGCCTGAATTTTTGGTGATACTTGCATCGGCCATGATATTGCTTCTGCTTAGGTGGTAACGGTTATCCTCGTTTTTTTCAAACTCGAGGTCTATATGCATTTCGCGCACCCAGTTGAGGTTGGCGTTCTTACTGAGGAACATATTCATCTTCTGCACGGAATAATTTCCATCCAGCGTGATATACATATTACCGCGGAACAGCAAATCGTTGGTATTGCGGGGAGTGAAATACAGCTTGATCAGCTTCATCCCGCTTGCATCCGTAATGGTATCCCGGATATAATACATGTAAAATGTGGGCGCAAGGTCGGCAATAGGACTAAGAAACTGGTAGGTGAACAATGGGATATCGTTGTCATAGATATTAATATCCATGTACAACCTGTTGAGGTAACTGCTTACGCCCGCATTGTCGATATACTCTCCGTAGTTAACCCGTTTTTCTCCTGTAACAATTGTTTTGCTGGCCTCGGGTTTTTTACGGAAATATTTTTTAGATACGGTTTCCTCCAGGTAAACAGGCAAAAGGGATTTTCCTTCCAGCTTGGTGGTATCCCTGTTCTCAAACATGAACTGGTACTTCTTCAGTAGTTTGGAGTTGGTGAGTTTTTCAGACACATTACTCAGGGAAACCTGCATTTTTTCATACTGGTCGTACTGAACATAATTGTAATTCTCCATCCTGTTGATGGGTTTGTTCTCAATTACGCGCCTGATAAGTTCTACAGCGGGGTTGCCTTTGTTGCGGTAGGGAGCTCTTTTATTGGTACTTACAGTTACATTGTTCACCGCTTTGGGATCTGTTTCCAAAGCAAAATCAATCGTTTGGGTGGAGCCGGGTACAATTGGCTGCAGGATGGTTTTGTAGCCTACATAAGAAACCTGTATGGTAGAAATACTGCCTGTTGAACGCAATGTATAACGGCCCAGACTATCCGTTACTGTACCGCGCCCGCCTTTAAATACCACGCTAACATACTGCAGTGGCTGTTTACTGATTATATCTGTTATCAGGCCCTGCACAACGGTTTGTGCAGACCCCTGAATGGTTCCCAAAAGCAGCAGCATACCTATCAGCACCTGCCTTGCCTGTTTACTTTTCATTGTTCTGTTATTTGAACACAAATCTTTTTTGAAGTGTATAGTTGTAAAAAAAACCTACTGCCAGTGATACGGCTATCTTGGATTCGAAATAACTGAACCCGCCGTAGTGTGTAAGCAGGAATACGCCCGATGATACAAGGAATAAATTGCCTCCCCATACCAGTATATATTTAAAAGCCTGTGCGTGCATCTGCTTATGCCTCACACTAAAGACCCATCTCCGGTTCATTGAAAAATTAACCAGCCCCCCGCTGATGGTTCCCAGTATACTGGCAACCAGGTACCATGCATTGAGCCATTCTTTCAGGATTACCGTAACGGCAAAATCAACCAGTGTTGCCGTTAATGATGCGGCCTGCGCCTTAAAAAATGTCATCCGTTAAAAACATTAAAATGAATCAATACCTGCAAAACCAGGTTACTATATATACCCGCCAGTACATCATCCAGCATCACACCCCATCCACCCGGCAACGATTCCACTTTGCGGATATAGAGCGGCTTTACTATATCAAAAAACCTGAACAATACCAGCGCCGCAACCACGCAGGCCGGTGTAACCGGCACAAACAACAAGCTGATACACATGCCCGAAGCCTCATCAATCACCACCCGGCTGCTGTCTTTCCCCCAATCTTTTTCCACTGCGTTTGCTGACCAAACCCCCACGGCTGTTAGCACTGACGTAACAACGATCATTATATTGTTATCGGTGTTGCCTTTCTGAAAAAAATACCAGATAACGCAACAAACAATGGCCGTAATCGTTCCGCCACCTTTTATATAACCGGCACCAAAACACCCCGCTATCAGTTTGTGCGCGCGTATCATAGCGCTTCAACCAGGTCCTGGTAATAATCCAATCCCAGGTGTGTGATCAGGTCCTCACCCATAATATGACGCAACGTATTCTGCAGCTTGATCAGTTGTTTGAAAATATCGTGTTCAGGTCGCAGCCCAGGCGCGGTTTGCGGCGACTTAAAATAAAATGACAACCATTCCTGAACGCCGCTCATATTGGCCCGTTTGGCAAGGTCCATAAACAGGGCCAGGTCAAGAACGATGGGCGCTGCCAGGATAGAATCGCGGCAAAGAAAATTGATCTTGATCTGCATGGAATAACCCAGCCATCCAAATATATCGATGTTATCCCAACTCTCTTTGTTATCGCCATGCGGCGGGTAATAATTGATGCGTACCTTATGGTAGAGGTCCCCATACAATTCGGGATTGATATCGGGCTGCAGAATATCTTCAAGTACACTCAGCTTAGAAACCTCTTTTGTCTTAAAATTATCGGGATCATCCAGCACCAGTCCATCACGGTTACCAAGGATATTGGTAGAGAACCAGCCACGTACACCCAGTGCCCTTGCCTGCAATCCGGGCGCCAATATGGTCTTCATCAGTGTCTGACCCGTTTTAAAATCTTTACCACCGATGGGTGTGCCGGTATCTTTTGACAGTTGCACCAGGGCCGGGATATCGCAGGTAAGATTGGGCGCACCATTTGCAAAAGGCACACCCAGCTTAAGTGCCGCATAAGCATAGATCATACTCGGTGAAATGGCAGGATCACTATTATGCAAGCCTTCTTCAAATGCTTCAATAGTTTGGTGAACAGCAGATTCTTCCAGGTATTTTTCAGTAGATCCGCACCATACGATCACCACTCGGCTGCAGTCGTTTGCATCGCGGAAATTTTCGATATCGTCCATTACTGCCACTGCAAGTTCATACTTGTTTTTTCCTTCCTTGATATTCTCGCCGTCCAGGTTTTTGATATAGGATTTATCAAAAACCGCTTTCATGGGAACTATTTTTTCCAGCTCCGGCCTGATGAGTTGCAGCAGCGAAGGTTCCAGCACTTTGGCTTTACTGGCCGCTTCGTAAACATTGTCTGCATACATATCCCATCCGCCAAAAACTACCTGGTCCAGTGCGGCCAGTGGTACAAAATCCTTTATCAGCGGATACCTGTTTTCCGTTCTTTTACCCAAACGGATATTGCCCATTTGCGTAAGCGCTCCAATAGGCTGCGCGATACCTTTGTTTACTGCGATCACCCCGGCGATCAGGGTTGTTCCTACAGCGCCAAGGCCCGGCAACAGAATGCCCAGTTTCCCTTCAGCAGATTGAATTTGTTCTTGCATGTTGTTTATTTTATGGTTTGCCAAATACCCCTGCATGTTCTGTGTAGGTGAATGTGCCGGTGGTTCGTATAACCCCTTCACACAACCAAACAGGCTATCATGAAGAGAGTACCTTCTTTTTACAATGACCGTTTTTCAGCCCACTGATCATGATAGACATGATCGATTCCATTCTTGGTTCCAGCTTCAGATATTTACTGTTGGTGAACATATCCCGCTCCAGTCCGCGCAGGGAGCTTACTATCACAGAGGGCAGTATATCCAGTTCCCCCGCAATCTGCCTGGCGAATTCACCATTACCTATGCCAAACGACAGTATTTCTTTTACCAGTTTGATTTCGTGTTTATCATACTGCGTGTGCAGGTGTTTCATGCATCGCATGGTATCCTGCATTTCGCCGTGTACCAGTTTGCACAAGTTTGCACGTTTTTGTACGGCTTTGATTTTGGTAAGCGTAAACGCTTTCAATTTTTCTTCCGCACTCACCGCTTTCTGCACCGCCTGTTTTACATTATTGAACACTTCCTCCATTTCACGCATCACCACTGCGTCGAATATCTCTTCCTTGCTGCTGAAGTAATAATACAGGGTACTTTTACCCTTACCCATGGCTTTGGCAATATCCTCCATAGTGGTTTTGCGCAGCCCAAATTGCTGGAACAGTTTCTGCGCCTCACGCAGTATATCCTCTTTAATGCTATCGTCTTTCGCTAGTAACATAATTCGACTAAAATCGTTTTTCGGTCCAAAACTAGGTAAAAAATGTTTTACCCGGATCTTTACCCTGGCAGATCAACCGTTTTTTGCTGCAAATTCTTTCATTAGTGCACAGAAAGCTTCCACACTTTCCATAGCCAGGGCATTGTAAAGGCTTACCCGCACACCACCTATGGTACGGTAACCTTTTACGCCTATCATGCCTTCTTTTTTACACAGCTCCAGGAAGGGGGGCTCCAGGGCAGGGTCTTTTAAAAAGAAAACTGCGTTCATCTGGCTCCTGTCTTCCTTTGCCACCCTTGTGGTGAACAGAGGCAGACTGTCCAGCGTATTATATAACAGTGATGCTCTTGCATTTGTTCTTTTCTCCATTTCGGCCAAACCACCCTGTTCCCTGATCCAGCGCAGGGTAAGCATGCTTACATATACGGCAAAAACCGGTGGGGTGTTCATTAAGGAACCCGCATCAATGTGTTTCTGGTAGTCCATTATGGTGGGAATCCGGCGGCTTAGTTTGCCCAGCAGGTCTTTTTTTACCACCACCAGGTTCACACCTGCGGCGCCCATATTTTTCTGTGCGCCCGCATAAACCAGCGAAAATTTTTTAAAATCAACGTGGCGGCTGAAAATATCGCTGCTCATATCCGCCACCAGTGGAACTGAGCTATCCGGGTACCTGTGCCACTGCGTACCTTCTACGGTATTGTTGGTGGTAATATGGAGATAAGCGCTGTTGTCTGGTACGGTAAAATCTTTCTTGATATAGGTATGCGCTTTATCTGAGGAGTCAGCAACTACATTTACATGCCCGAACAAAGAGGCTTCTTTCGCCGCCTTACTACCCCATATACCGTTAATGCAATAGGCTGCGCTCTGGTTATCATCCAGTAAATTCATAGGCACCTGCATGAATTGGGTAGTGGCGCCACCATGCAGAAATAAAACGGCGTAGCTTTCATCAAGGGCCATCAGCTCCCTCACAGACGCGATCGCTTCATCCAATATTTCCTGGAACCAGGGAGTGCGGTGACCTATCTCCAAAACCGACAGGCCCGTTCCATTGAAATCAAGAACGGCCCTTGCGGCCTCTTCCAATACAGGTTGTGGCAGCACGGAGGGCCCGGAATTAAAATTGTGAAGTTTCATTTTGATCGCTTGCGCTGCAAAGTAAAATCATTTGGCGTAAACTTCAGGGGTGGTGTTTGGGTGAATGGTGGTGTGCGATGGTGAATGGTGGGTGGGGATGTGATGGGTGTATCACATGGTTGCGGAAGTCAAAGTAAAAAGTCAAAAATGGACCTAAAAGGGTGCTTTTGACTTTTTAGTTTTGACTTTTGACTTCCGATTTCTATGTTTTTAGTTCTCATGCACTTCCGTCACCCCACCACTCACCGTATATTTCATCGCATCTGCGGCGCCTATGTTGAGGAGCTTGATGCGGTCACGGGGAACGATATAGGTGATGCCGGAGATCGCATAGGAATGGGGTACGTAAACAGTTACATACTCGGGCATCCCAAATTCATGTGCGTTGGGCTGCGTAATGAAACCAATGCGCCACACGTCAGGTGCATCTATATTCACCAGTACGGGCTTGTCAAATTTTTTCTTATTGCCTGCAAATGCTTCCAGGAAGTCTTTTACCGAGGAGTAAATGAATTTTATGCCGGGCGTTTTTTCAAGGATACTGTCAAATACAGCTACCACGCGTTCTACCATGAACATAGAGGAGAGCCATCCTACAAACAAAACCACACCCATTACAACCAGAAAGCCCAGCCCGGGAATTTTATTCAGGTTGCCTTCTGCATCCCTGGGCAGGTAACGCGGGGCCAGTGAATGAATGATATTGGGCAGAATATCGTCAACAAAATTGAATAAACCAATGACCACCCATAGCGTAATACCGATGGGTGCGAGTACGATCAATCCCTGGAAAAAAAATTGAAGGGCTTTTCTCAGGAAGGCCCGGAATGTTAGCCGACGGTCAATATACTTCATCCCACACAGTTATATAATGCTGTAAAGTACGCAAGAAATTATGACTTGGCAGGGAATCTCTCTGAGTTTTAGTCAGTTAGCATTTGGGCGGCTGGTAAGCCCGCATCAGCACCCGAACCAGCCCGCATGATTCAAACTGGCAATACCCCTAAATGCTAACGCTGGTAAGCATTTCAGCCAGGTGCACTTATCACGCATAGCAACCGCTTAACACAAAAATCATGAAAAAAAAGCGATGGAAACTTTGGTTACGATTAAAGTTTCCATAGTTTTGCGGCCGATTATGAAAGTTATGGAACCACAGGAACGAATAGTGAAAAAGGCGCATGAACTGTTTATGCGATATGGCATACGCAGTGTAAGCATGGACGAGGTGGCCAATCACCTGGGCATGAGCAAGAAGACCATTTACCAGTTTTATGCAGACAAGGATGCATTGGTTGATGATGTGATCACCATTGAGATTACCGGTAAGCAGGTGGAGTGCAGGCAGCACCGCAGGAAAAGTGAGAATGCCATACATGAAATCTTTATGGCAACAGATATGTTACTGGAGTTGCTTACGCACATGAACCCGGCACTGATCTTTGACCTCGAAAAATATCACCCTGTGGCTTTCAGAAAATACAATGAACACAAGAACTCGTTCCTGTATTCCATGATCAAAGAAAACATTGACTGGGGGAAAAAAGAAGAATTGTACCGTGAAGAGATATTGTCTGATGTAATGGCGAGGTTCAGGCTGGGCTCTGTGTTCCTGATCTTTAACCCCGAAGTTTTTCCCGGCGGCAAACATGCACTGCCGGAAATTGTAACAGAAATCACCGATAATTTTTTATATGGCCTTGCAACCACCAAAGGCCAGAAATTGATACAGAAATACAAGCAACAACGACAAAAACCATAACCTTATGCGTAACAGACGATTGAAAAGATGGGTGCAAACGGGCTTCTGGCTGCTGGCAGTTTTTACCATGCAGGCACAAACGCCGGTGAGGCACGAATTCTCCGTAATACAGGCGGTTGACTATGCACGCAAGAACAATGTGCAGGTAAAAAACGCCTTACTCAATGTTCAGATTCAGAAGCAGTCAAACCGGGACATTACTTCCGCGGCCCTGCCACAGGTTACCGGAAGTATTGCAGGTACCAAATTTATTGACATCCCTACTTCACTGATACCGGGTGAGATCTTTGGCCAGCCGGCCGGTAGTTTTATTCCCGTACAGTTTGGTACCAAGTACAACTCCACCGCCAGCCTGCAACTTAACCAGTTGTTGTTTGACGGGCAGGTATTCATTGGCCTTGCCGCCAGAAAAACGTCTATTGAGTTCCAGGATAAGAATGCGGAAGTAACGGAGGAAATGATCAAAACCAACATTTACAAGATCTACTACCAGCTTGCCGCCAGTAAAACGCAGATTGCTTTGCTTGATGCAAATATTGCGCGCCTGCAGAAACTGCAGCATGATGCAACTGAATTGTATAAAAATGGATTTGCAGAAAAACTGGATATAGACAAGATCACCGTGCAGGTATCCAACCTCCAAACCGAAAAAATAAAAGCCAACAACAGTATCGAGGTGGGCTACTACGGTTTGAAAACATTGATGGGCATGCCTGCAAAGGATACGCTCATCCTAACAGACCAGATCACCGATGAGCAACTGAAGGGCGCTGATATGCTTACGGATACAGCTTATAGCTATGCAGACAGGAAAGAGTATCAATACCTGAACCTGGCAAGAAAACTGAATGAATTCAATATACGCCGTTACAAACTTGCCTATTTGCCCACACTGTCACTCAATGGTAACTATAGCAAGAATGCGCAGCGCAATACGTTTAGCTTTTTTGGTAAAGGCGACTGGTTCACCAACTCTTATGTTGGCATCAACCTGGCCATACCCATCTTTGACGGTTTTGCCAAAAATGCGAGGGTCAAAAAAGCCACATTGGAAATGGAGCAGACAGATAACCAGATAAGCAACCTGCGCGTATCCATTGATAATGAAGTAGAACAGGCGAGGCTGAATTTCAAAAGCGCCCTGGCAACCATGGATTTCCAGAAACAGAACATGCAACTGGCAGAAAATGTATATAACCAGACCAAGAAAAAATTCGAAATAGGTACAGGTTCCAATACAGAGATCAATGCAGCGCAGACCGACCTGATCACCGCGCAGACAAATTATATCAATGGACTCTATACCGCTATTGTAGCGCGTATCGATTATTTAAAAGCAACCGGTAAATTATAAAGACCACCAAAACTTAAAACTTAGTATATGCAAAAGATAATACAGGTAATTTTCATCGCCACCGCCATTACACTGGCAGCCTGCGGAGGTAGCAGTACAACCGTAAAGGTATCGCTGACGGACAAAAAGGCGGAACTGGAAAAACTGAAAAAAGAGCAGGCCACTATTGCCGACAAAATTAAAGCGGTGGAAACGGAGATAGCCAAACTGGATACCTCCGCAGCCACATCGGACATCGCCAAACTGGTTAGTACCGCAGCTGTAACCGTTCAGGACTTTGCCCACTATATAGACCTGCAGGGTAAAGTAGACGCTGAGAACATTTCGTACATCGCTCCCAGAATGGGACCGGCACAGGTAAAAGCCATTTACGTAAAGAAAGGTGATTTTGTAAGTCGTGGTAAACTACTCCTCAAACTTGATGATGCGCTGGTAAGGCAGCAGGTAGTGGCAGCAAGACAAAGTACGGAAACACTGAAAACGCAACTGGCACTTGCTAAAGATATCTATAACCGGAGAAGCAATCTCTGGAAACAGGGTATTGGTACTGAAGTGGAGCTGATTACCGCGCGCACCAATGTTGAAACCATTGAGAAACAGATAGCCGCTGCAAATGAGAACATCAAAGTTCAGCAGGAACAACTGAGTGCTTACAATGTTTACAGTGATGTGAGCGGAATTGCAGAAGAGGTGAATGTACGGGTTGGCGAAATTTTCAGTGGCGCCGTAGGTGTGCTACCGCAGATAAAGATTGTAAATACCAGCAGCCTGAAAGTAGTGGCCGAGGTACCTGAAAACTATAGTGGCAAAGTAAGAACAGGATCGGGTATGCGTGTAACCCTGCCGGATTTGGGCAAAACGTATGATGTACGCATCAGTCTTGCCAGCCAGGTGATAGATCAAAACAACCGTTCATTTCATGTGGAAGCGAAACTGCCTGCCGACAGAACGCTGCGTCCCAACCAGATAGCACAGGTGAGGATACTGGATTATGCGGCCCCCAATGCCATTGTTATCCCTGTAAACACCGTGAGCACGGATGAGAAAGGCAAATATGTTTTTGTATCAGAAACCGAAGGCGGCAGGATGATAGCAAGGAAAAAACATATCATAGTAGGTGAGTTATATAACCAACTGATTGAAGTGAGGAGCGGTTTGCGCGCAGGGGAACAATTAATTGTAGAAGGATACCAGAATATTTATGATGGGCAGGTGTTGAGGAAATCTTGAGAGGTGAAAGGTGAAAAGTGAAAGGTGAATTTGGGGTGCTGCTCACATTTCACTTCTCACTTTTCACAAAACCCGTCGGTGTTTCAACCGAAGCAATGCGCCCCCAACCCCGCAAAAAACAACCAAGCTGACTACTTAAAAAAAATTGTATGCAAATATTAGAAGGCATAGCCAAAAAATTCAAACAGTTCAAACCTACCAGTTGGGCTGTTGATAACCGTACGGCTGTCTATGTGATTACCATACTGATATCGCTTTACGGACTTACCAAGTTCAACACAATGCCGAAGGAACAGTTCCCGGATATCGTGGTGCCTACGATCAGTGTGTCTACCGTTTATTTTGGTACCTCACCAAAAGACATGGAGAACCTGGTAACGAGGCCGATTGAGAAACAACTGAAAGGGATCAGCGGGGCGAAAGTGAATAAGATCCAGTCCACTTCGCAACAGGATTTTTCACTGATCATTGTGGAATTTGATACTGATGTTAAAACGGAAGTTGCCAAACAAAAAGTGAAGGATGCGCTGGATAAGGCACAGACCGACCTTCCTACCGATCTTACGCAGCAACCCAATGTGCAGGAATTTGATTTCAGCGAGATGCCCATCATGTATGTAAACGTGAGTGGCGAGTTTGATGGTATGACCCTGAAACGCTACGCGGATAAGATGCAGGACAGGTTTGAAGAACTGACCGAGATTAACCGTGCGGATATTGTAGGTGCGCCTGAGAGAGAGATACAGATCAACGTGGATCCCTACAAAATGCAGGCGGCTAAACTTTCTTTCACCGATATCAGCAATGCGATCAATTACGAAAACCGCGATATCAGCGGCGGCCTGGTGGAAGTGGGAGAAATGAAAAGAACCATCCGCGTTAAAGGCCAGTTTGTTACTGCATTCGATATGCAGAATATAGTAGTTAAGAACCTGCAGGCTGCCCCTATCTATCTCCGTGATGTGGCGCAGATCATCGATACCGTTAAAGAAACGGAAAACTATGCCCGCCTTGATGGCAAGAACGTAGTTACATTGAATATTGTAAAACGCAGCGGTGAGAACCTGATCAATGCAGCCGATAAGATCAAGGCAATTGTTGCGGATATGAAAGAAAAGCAGGAGCTACCACCCAACCTGAACGTGGTGATCACCGGTGACCAGAGCGTACAGACAAAAACATCATTCAACGACCTGGTGAACACCATAGTGATTGGCTTTGTACTGGTATTGCTTGTGCTGATGTTCTTTATGGGTGTTACCAACGCCTTCTTTGTGGCATTAAGTGTGCCCTTGAGTGTATTTGTTGCCTTCATGTTCCTGCCGATCGCTGACGGAATTGTGGGAACGCATGTTACGTTGAATTTTATTGTGCTGTTTGCATTACTGTTCGGCCTGGGTATCATTGTGGATGATGCGATTGTGGTGATAGAGAATACCCACCGTATATATAATAATGGAAAAGTAAAAATTGAAAGAGCCGCCAAGGAAGCGGCGGGTGAAGTATTCATACCTGTATTAGCCGGTACCCTTACCACACTGGCTCCTTTCTTTCCGTTACTATTATGGAAGGGACTGATTGGTAAGTTTATGATCTACCTGCCTACCATGCTGATCCTCACACTGGCGGCATCATTGATCGTTGCGTTTTTCATGAACCCGGTTTTCGCGGTAAGTTTTATGCGGCCGGAAGGAAGGGCTTATGAGGAACCGAAGAAAGCCATATTCCGCAAACCACTTTTCTGGACCGCGATCTCTTTTGGTGTGCTCTTCAATCTTGCCGGATGGCATGGATTAGGAAACTTTATCCTGTTCCTGGCGGCATTGATGATATTGAATCGTTTTGTGCTGCGTGATGTGATCCATTATTTCCAGGAAAGATTACTGCCCGGTCTGATGAACCGCTATGAAAAATTATTGCACTGGGTATTAAAGGGTAAGAGACCGGTAGCATTACTGGTGGCACTCTTCCTGCTGTTTCCTTTTTCGCTGTTTTTACTAGTGCTGAGAAATAACCCCAAACCCTTCTTCCCGAGCGGAGACCCGCATTTTGTGTATGTGTACCTGAAAATGCCCATAGGTACCAAGACGGCAACAACCGATTCGGTATTGCGCATTCTTGAGGGACGCGTATATAATGTTCTTGGCAAAGAAAAGCCCGGTGCGGAGGGTTCAATTGTTGAGAGCATCATTTCCAATGTGGCAGTGAGCGCGGGCAACCCGCGTGATAACAACCGGAGTGTGCAGAGCCACCTGGGAAGGATCCAGGTTTCCTTTGTTGAATACGAGGAGCGCCATGGTAAATCAACGGCTCCGCTGATGGCGGCTATCCGCGAACAGATGAAAGGCATACCGGGCGCAAATATTGAAGTGGGCCAGGAAGATTCCGGTCCGCCAACCGATCCGCCGGTAAATATTGAAATCATTGGTGACAATTTTGAAGAGATCTCCAAAGTAGCGTATGATCTGCAGAACCACCTGGATACAAACCGGATCTATGGTATAGAAAATTTAAGAATGGATGTTGACCTGCAAAACCCTGAGATCACCATCAATATCGATCGTGAACGTGCGTTGCGTGAAGGCATCAGCACCGCGCAGATTGGTATGGAGATACGTGCTGCGGTTTTTGGTAAAGAAGCCAGCAAACTGAAAGATGGTGAGGACGAGTATAAGATCCAGATACGTTACAACATGTTACAGCGTAACAATATCAACGACCTGATGAATATGCGTTTGACCTTCCGGGATATGTCTACCATGGGCATCAAGCAGGTTCCTTTGAATGCGGTGGCAACTGTTGATTATACCAATACATCAGGAGGTGTAAAAAGAAAGAATGTAAAACGTACGATACAACTGCAGTCAAATGTCCTCGACCCTTCACTTACCGGGCCGGTAAATGAAGAGTTGGGTAAAAAGATCGAAGACTTTAAGTCCAAGACCAAAATACCACCAGATGTAGTTATCAAACAAACCGGTGAAAGTGAGCAACAGGCAGAAACGATGAGCTTTCTCGGAACGGCTTTAATGACCGCCTTACTGCTGATCTTTTTGATACTGGTATTACAGTTCAATAGTTTGAGTAAACCTTTCATTGTACTTACCGAAATATTCTTCTCTATTATCGGCGTATTCATGGGTTATGCGATCACGGGCATGTCCATGGCCACCATCATGGTGGGTGTGGGTATCATTGGACTTGCGGGTATTGTAATCAAAAATGGTATCCTGTTAATTGAATTTACGGATGAGTTACGCGGGCGCGGTTACCGTACCAGGGCGGCGGCCATACAGGCAGGAAAGATCCGTATCATTCCGGTAATGCTTACGGCGCTGGCAACCATGCTGGGTCTGTTACCGCTGGCGGTTGGATTCAATATCGACTTTGTATCCCTGTTCCAGCATTTTGAGCCGCATCTTTTCTTTGGTGGTGACAGTGTTGTATTCTGGGGGCCATTGAGCTGGACCATCATTTTTGGATTGATCCTTTCTTTCTTCCTTACACTGGTGATGGTACCCAGTATGTACCTGATCAGTGAAAGACTGCGGAGACCGATGCAAAAATTCTATGGTACCAAATTCGTTGCGTTGTTAGGATTTTTAGGACCATTCTTCTTTATTACCGTGGGAATCATGTTCCTTGTTAGAAGAATACAGGGCAAGCGTGTGTGGATGGGGCAGATGAGGCCATCACCGGTGAAAGAGATATAGAAATAGTATAGCGCGTTTATAAAAGCCGTCCCGATTGGGGCGGCTTTTTGTTTTTTGTAGCGTATAAATACGCTATACATCCTAAAAAAATCTGTGTAAATCTGTTTTAATAAAGCCGCAGATTCGCAGATTTTTTTCTAAGGTTAATGCTCGAAATGTTATGACCACTTTTACATCTGAAGATTTTCCTTTGCAGGAACAAACATATCAATTGATTGGAATTGGTATGAATATTCATAAGATACTTGGCAAAGGATTTTTAGAAATTGTATATAAGGATGCTTTTGAGTATGAACTGCGGAACAAAAAAATATTTTATGAACGCGAGAAGGAATATACTGTAATATACAAGGACATCATTCTACCGCACAAATTTTATGCAGACTTTGTAATTGATAATAAAATTATACTTGAATTAAAATCCAAGGCTGGCATTATTGATGAACATTATGCGCAGGTAATCAACTATTTAGCGGTTTCAAAACTACAAGTCGGGCTAATTCTAAATTTTAATGACAATTCTCTTCAATATAAGCGGGTCGCTCTTAGTAAATAATCTGCGAATCTGCGGCTAAAACTTCTCGAACTATTTTAGATCGCGATGTAATATTTGTCACTCTATCTGTACTAATTTTACCAAAACCCAATAAAATGATACAGAATCACGAAATAGATTATCGCATCATAGGCGAGGAAATGCAGTACGTGGAAGTAGAACTGGACCCCAATGAAACCGCTATTGCTGAGCCGGGGGCTTTTATGATGATGGACGATGGCATTGAGATGCAGACACTTTTCGGAGACGGAAGCCAGCAGCAGAGCGGCGGCATTCTAGGAAAATTATTGAACGCCGGTAAAAGGGTACTCGTAGGTGAGAACCTGTTCATGACCGCATTTACGAATATGAGTCATGGAAAGAAGCATGTGAGCTTCGCATCACCCTATCCCGGTAAGATCATCCCCTTAAACCTTCGGCAACTGGGCAACCGCATCATCTGCCAGAAAGATTCTTTTCTCTGTGCCGCCAAAGGCGTGAGTGTGGGTATTGAATTTCAGCGCAGGCTGGGAACCGGGTTGTTTGGCGGTGAAGGCTTTATCATGGAAAAACTGGAGGGCGATGGCATGGCCTTCCTGCATGCGGGCGGACATGTAATGCAAAAAGAGTTGCAGCATGGCGAACTATTGAAAATAGATACGGGGTGCATTGTTGGATTTACCTCTACCGTTAATTATGACATACAGTTTATAGGGGGCATCAAGAATACCATATTCGGAGGTGAAGGTTTGTTTTTTGCTACCCTCCGGGGACCCGGTATCGTATGGATTCAAACCCTGCCCATCAGCCGTTTGGCCGGACGTATCCTGCAATACGCCACCACCTCAAGAAGAGAAGAAGGAAGTATACTCGGGGGCATCGGGAATATACTGGATGGAGACGGCTGGAGATAAAGGAAAATAGTTACCACGCTTGCCGTGCACTTGTGCGAAAAATTTTGCCGCTTACAAATGCACGGCATTTTAGTGCACATGCCTTCCCGTTACAGGAACATGATTTAACTTGCAGGCTTATTCGCATATAATTGCCTGCATTGAGAAAATTAATCACAGCCGGTTTAGCCCTACTATTCATCCAGTACCTGCCCGCGCAAAAGAAAAACGCGGCTTACCGGTTACATATACATAAAACAACTTCTCCCGTAAACATCGACGGCATAGCTGATGAACCTGCCTGGGGCGAAGCCGAAACCGCCGGCAATTTTTTTATGGTACTCCCTATGGATACCAGTTTTACCAATGTACCTACGGAAGTAAAAATGAGCTATGATGCGCAAACCCTCTACATCATCGCCACCTGTTATAAAAAAGGCGCGGGTGCCCAGATGGTTGAATCGCTGAGGCGTGATTTTAACTTTGGGCGCAATGACAATTTTCTTTTTTTTATCGACCCCTTTGACGACCAGACAAATGGTTTCTCTTTTGGCGCCAATGCTGCCGGCGCTCAATGGGATGGATCGATGTACGAAGGAGGAAAAGTAGACCTGAACTGGGATAACAAATGGGTTTCTGCGGTAAAAGATTATCCCGATAAATGGATCTTCGAAGCGGCCATCCCCTTTAAAACCATCCGGTATAAAAAGGGGATCCGCGAATGGGGTATCAACTTCAGCAGGAATGACCTCAAGACCACTGAAAAATCAAGCTGGGCGCCTGTACCGAGGCAATTTCCTACGGCTTCCTTAGCTTATACAGGCATACTGGTTTGGGATGAACCGCCGCCGGTGCAGGGCGCCAATGTATCATTGATACCCTATGCCCTCACAGGCGTTTCAAAAGATTATCTCAACAATAAAAAGTCTGCCTACAAAACAGATATCGGTCTGGATGCCAAGATATCGCTGACCTCTTCCTTAAATCTTGACCTTACCATACACCCCGATTTTTCACAGGTGGAAGTAGATAAACAGGTGACCAACCTGGATCGGTTTGAACTGTTCTTCCCCGAAAGAAGACAGTTCTTTCTGGAGAACAATGATCTCTTTGCCAATTTTGGTGTGAACAATATCCGCCCATTTTTTTCACGGCGAATTGGGCTGGGAGTGCCGATCCGTTTTGGTGCAAGGCTGAGTGGCAAGCTCGATAAAGACTGGCGTTTGGGTGTTATGGATATGCAGACAGAATCAGTAGAGGCTTCAGGGTTACCTGCGCAGAATTTTGCAGTGCTGTCGCTACAGCGAAAAGTATTTCGCCGCTCGAACATTGGCCTGCTGTATATTGATAAGCGCTCTATGAATTACCAGCCCGGTATGGATCCTGCAAAGCCAACCTACTCCCTGTACAACCGAAACCTGGGTGTGGAATACAACCTGGCATCTTCCAATAATGCCTGGACGGGCAAAACATTTTTTGTTCAGTCTTTTGGTTCAGGAAAAGCAGGAAATGATATTTCACATGCAGCAACGTTGATGTATACAAGCCGCAACTGGAACATCAGCTGGCAGCATGAATATGTGGGAAGCAACTTTAGCTCTGAAGTGGGTTATGTGCCACGGCAGGGTTATATCCGCATCAATCCGCAGGTAACAAGGCTTTTTTTTCCAAAGAAAGGCGCCGTTCTTTCTCACGGACCGCAGTTGATTTCTTCCCGTTATTTTGATAAGCAAATGCATGGAACAGATTACCAGGAAAGTCTTGGCTATGTGGTTACGCTCAGGAACCGGATTATGGCGGGTGCATTTTTAGCACGTGACCAGGTTGAATTGCTGCAATCATTTGATCCTACCAATACGGGCAGGGATTCGCTGGCAAAAGGCAGTATTCACTCCTGGAACACAGTTGGGTTGGATCTTTTCTCGCAACCGCAACAATTGTTTACGTATTCGGCATTGCTGCGCTATGGCGGATACTATACGGATGGAACAAGGTTATCACTGGCAACAGATATTGGTTATCGTTTTCAGCCCTACGTGAGTATAGCTTTAAGCGGCAGTTATAATCGCATTGCACTTGCCAGTCCGCGCGGTACTACTTCCTTCTTTTTAATTGGCCCAAAAATTGATGTGACACTCAGCAACACTTTTTTTATCACTACCTATGTTCAGTACAACGAGCAGCAGCAGAATGTAAATGTGAATGCAAGGGTGCAGTGGCGCTATAAACCCGCATCTGACCTGTTCATTGTTTATACGGACAATTATTTCCCTGCCCCATTCTCCGTAAAAAACCGGGCGCTTGTGTTGAAGTTGAACTACTGGTGGGGTTTGTAATATTCTCTGTGAACTCCGTGCTTCTGTGTTGAAAAAACTGCGTCTCTGTTACCTCGTACCTTTGATTGGAGCGAGGGTTTTTAACACAGAGTGCACAGGGAGGACAGAGTTACACAGAGAGGTGCCTGATTTTTGAGATCGCTTTTTCCAGCGTTTCTTCTTTTTTGGCAAAGCAGAAACGCAGCACTTTATTATCATCCGCATTTTTATAGAAAGCTGAAACGGGAATGGTAGCAATACCGTATTCTTTTGTGAGACGAATGGCGAGTTCCTTATCCGCTTCATTTGAAAAATGCCCATAGCTATAACATTCGAAATAACTTCCATGGGAAGGGATACATTCAAATGGTGTTGCTTTCATCAGTTCACGGAAAAAATCCCTTTTCTTTTGCAGGAAGGAACTTAGGGAAGTATAGGCCACTTCATTCCGGATATAGTCAGCGATCGCCACCTGTTTGGGCGTATCACAGGAGAAACAATTGAACTGGTGTACTTTCCGGAACTCTTTCATAAAGGCAGGCGAAGAAATGCAATAGCCCAGTTTCCAGCCGGTGCAGTGGTAGGTCTTTCCAAATGAAAAGCATACAAAACTTCTTTCCATCAGGTCGGGATAGCGCAGCATGCTCAGGTGCGGCATGCCATCGAATATCAGGTGTTCATAAACTTCATCGCTCAGTATCAGTATAGACGTATCGGCCACAGTTTTGCGTAATTCCTCAATATCCTCTTCCTGCAATACACTCCCCGTTGGGTTGTGAGGTGAATTGATCATAATCATACGTGTGCGCGGCGTAATTTTCGCGCGTACTTCATCCCAGGGAATGGCATAGGATGGGAACTGCAGGGATATCCTTATGGGTTTCGCGCCGTTGATTTCAATATTGGGGATATAACTATCATAAGCTGGTTCAAATACGATCACTTCATCACCCGGCCTTAACACAGTAGTAAGCGACGTGTAAATTGCATAGGTACCGCCGGGTGTAATCGTTATCTGCGTTTCGGGGTCAACAGAGCTGCCGTATAATTTCGCTGCTTTTTCTGCCAGGCCCTGTCTTAGCAGAGGTAACCCATTCATGTGAGTGTACTGGTTGTAACCCTCCTTCATCGCTTTACCAACCAGGCCGGTAAGTTCATCACTCATAGAAAAATCGGGAAAACCCTGGCCAAGGTTCACTGCGTTGTGTTCAATTGCCAGCTGGCTCATAACAGTGAAAATAGTGGTACCCACATCGGGGAGTTTAGAACGGATAGGCAGGGAATGCATACTGGTGCTTACAGGTTTAATTCAAAGGTTCCTTTGAACCACGAGGTCATGAAACCACTAAGGTAAACACAAAGAAGAAGGATAGAAAACAGATATTAAGGCGTCAACTGGCTGGCGAGTCTTTTCAATTCGATCTCGGCCACTTTCGCAGAATAGCTCAGGTTTACAAGTCGGAATCCTTCATTCTCAAAGGTCTGTTGCGCCAGTTTAACATCCACCAACGTACCCACTCCCTGTTTGAACCGTTCAAGTACAATGAACACCAACTGTTTTGAAAGGTCGTAATTCTGCTGGCCGGTCTGTAGTTGCTGAAGCGAATTCAGGTAAGCCTGGTAGGTTCTCAGGGCGCCCGTCTCAAAATTAGAATACACATTGTCGCGGATCAATGTGGCATTACGTGTGTTGATCTCGGCTACCCTTTGCTGGCGTTTAAAGACGCCGCCATTGTAAATGGGAACGGAAATATTCAGTCCTAAAAAAGGACCATAGCTCTGGTTTAACAAACTAAAACCAGCCGCACTTTTGGAACTCTGAAAATTAAACCCGGTGGTTGCCCGAACGGTGGGATATCGCTGCGCGGCGGTTTCCCTCTCAATCAGTTCATTGATGCTTACCTGCTGGCTGGCAGCGAGAAATTGCGGGTTATTTTTCAGGTTGCCGCGTACATTCTCAAAACTTACCGTTCTGTCAACAAAGATGGCCGTATCTGTAAGGACCATTGCCGTATCCGGTTGTACAAACATCAGGTTCTGCAGATCTGTCTTTGCCTGGCCAATCACCAGGTCCTGGCTTTGCAAGGTCTGGGTAAGACCATTCAGATCGAGCTGCGCCTGGAAAAGGTCGGCATTATTGGCAAGGCCCACTTCTTTACGAACCTGCACAATATCCAGTCTCTGCTGGGCAAGTTCAATGGATTGACGAATGGTTTTGAGGTAGATCTGTTGCCTGACAACATCATAGTATTTTGTCATTACGGCTGCGATGGTATTCTGCAGCTGGGCATTAAGCAGGTGCTGGTTCTGCTGTTGCAGTTCCTCAAGTCTTTTCCTGGTGGCTACCACGCGCCATCCGTTAAACAGCAGCATGGTACCGCTAACGCCTACGGTAAGGTTATTGGAACCTACATTGCTGCGTTTGGTGTCGCGGGCCGCATCTGCAAATTTCTGGTTGATGGTAGTAACCTGTTCGTTGTCATTGATGGTACCCGTTACAACCGGCAGGCCTCCTGCAATGCTGGGGTGGTTGTTGATACCGCTTATTTCCAGGTTATTTTTTGCGAGCTGAATATCAAAACTATTCTTCAGGGCTGAATTGACGGCATCAGTCAAAGAGACAGCCTGCTGGCAAAGGCCCTGGAAACTAATGCCAACCAGTACAACAACTAAGATTCTTTTCATGTTGCGTGAAATTACCGACACAGCCATTAGGTACCTGTTTTTTTTACACGAACGGGTGATCAGCTTACCAGCGTCCCTACACTCATGCCTTCCACCACTTTTAACAGGTTGCCCTGCTTATTCATATCAAATACAATAATGGGGAGTTTATTTTCCATGCAGAGGGTGAATGCTGTCATATCCATCACTTTCAGGTTCTGCGTAATGCAGTCCTGGAAACTGATTTTCTCAAACTTTACCGCATCAGGGAATTTCTCAGGATCGGCATCGTAAACGCCATCCACGCGTGTGCCTTTCAGGATCACATCTGCCTTCATCTCAATTGCGCGCAGTGAGCCTGCCGTGTCTGTTGTGAAATATGGGTTACCCGTTCCGGCACCAAAGATCACCACCCTGCCTTTCTCGAGGTGGCGAAGTGCTTTGCGGCGGATATAAGGTTCGGCAACCTGCTCCATGTTAATGGCGCTTTGCAAACGGGTGTACACACCTATTTTTTCAAGCATGGCCTGCATAGCCATGGCATTGATAACGGTGGCGAGCATCCCCATATAATCGCCATGCGCCCTTTCAATACCGCTGTCGGCTTCGTTCATTCCGCGGTAAATATTGCCTCCACCAATCACGATGGCTACCTGCACGCCCAGATCGGTAACCAGTTTGATATCATGTGCGTATTGTTCAATGATCTTTGGATTGAAAGGATCTCCTGTGGGAACATCACCCAATAAAGCCTCGCCGGATAATTTGAGAAGTATTCGTTTGAACTTAGGGAGCATGGGCAGGTTATTAATTGAATGCAAATAACCTGATTTTTAATGATCTGCCAAAATGGAAGGGAGATATTGCTGAAAACATGTCAGGTACGCCTGATTTCTTACTGAAAATAC
>JANPIE010000159.1:0-15055 GCA_031424835.1 Chitinophagaceae bacterium | reverse complement strand
AAAAAAGGAGCCCAAAAAAGGCTCCTTCACAATACTTTTCCGCAGCAATTAAATATGCGCCTGTATCTTCTTATCCAACACAGATTTTGGCACAGCGCCTATCTGCTTGTCTACGATCTGTCCGCCTTTGATAAATAAAATCGCAGGTATCGAAGTTATGCCATAGTTCACGCTCAGGTTAGGATTATGGTCAACATTTACTTTGCCCACATTTACTTTCCCATCGTATTCTTTTGCGAGTTCTTCAATAACGGGACCGATCGCGCGGCAAGGGCCACACCATTCCGCCCAGAAATCCACCAGCGTCAGTTTATCACTGTCCAGTACTGTTGACTGGAAATTTGCGTCTGTTAGTTCTAAAGCCATTTTGTATGATTTAAGTGTTTAATGATTGTAACAGGAGTAAGTATCAAATATATGTCCAAACATCAATTCGTGCTGATTTGACTTTTCCACCCATGTTATTAATGACGATGCACCATGAATAACCTGACAGGGGGGCAGCCCTGGTATCGGCACAACGCCAGATAAGGTTGATGTTTTCGGCAACTTTTCGTAAATCAGGCGAATCTAACACGACGGGAAGCGCCAATATCCCATTCCCAAAACGGGATAATATGAAATAGCGGGTAATGCTGACCCCGTATCGGGATAATTACTTGTGGCACAGTAATTTAACCTTTCCTTATACATTAGGTAATCCTGATGCTCCCCTCACACTAACATTATGAAAACGCATACAATAACCACTTTAGCAATCGCCTTTCTCTTCTGCGCCTGTACCAAAAGCGCCATTGAGCCGGTGGCATACCAGACACCCACTGAACCTGCCAAAACGACCAATACAACGCTGCAAAGTACCTACCTGGTAAAAAACCTGGGCATGACCAGCCTCACCATAAAAATAATTCCCGTAATAACCTGTTACAGTTATGGCATAAACGAGGCTCCCAGACCATGCACCATCACCCTTGAAACTACCTGCGAATTATCGAAGCCCATCAACGCTGCTGTGAGAATCGAGATCAAGAAATTAAATGATGCCGGAATCAAAAAAGCGGGCACAGGCACGGTTGCTTCAGCTTTGGAAACAGGGTCTGTGGTAATGGTCACCTTAGCGCCAAATGCAACAAGGATGGTATTTACCTCTACCACCAACAACTCCGCCAATTCAAATGTATCAGACATGTTTACTCTGGGAAGAGTGAGTATTTACACCCCCATCAATTAATAATTCCTCAACAAGTTTATCTTGCCTCGGGCAGATTTTAACCTGCTAGTCCCACCCGTATGTCCAGGTCGGGATTGTCCAGTAGAAAAGCAGCCATCTCCTCATTCATCTGGAAACCCTTTTCAAAAGTATACAGGCTTACTTTCAAATTGTCTTTTGGTTCATAGATGTTAAAACGCAGCGATGATTTGCCTGGGAAACTCCGCACATTCTTATCTACGAAATTGATGAAATCCGGCGTAACCGATGCCGGATGTACGTTTATCTCAATACTTCGGGTCAGTGTCTGTTTCACCGTTTCTAACAAAGACATGGTGCTCACTTTAAAATCAAATTCATCGGGACGGTTGTACCTGGGACGGAAAAACCCGTTGATCAGTACATTTTGTCCTTTCTCCAGGTAATTCTGAAACTTGATATAATCCTCGCTCCATAAGATGAATTCCGTTTTACCGGTAAAATCCTCGATCGTAAAAGAGCCAAAGTTCTTGCCCGTTTTGGTTACCCTGTGCTGCACATCGGTAATCAATCCTGCTATACGAAGCGATTTGCCTGGGTTGGGTTGCAGATGCAATGTTTCTTTTATTTCATTGAAAGCATTGATTCTGGTAATGCCATAGTATTTCAATTCAAATTTAAAATGATCCAATGGGTGCCCGCTCATGAACATGCCGGTCACATCCTTTTCGTGATCAAGCAGCTCTGTAAGCGTCCAGGGTTCACAGTTGGGAATTTTAGGCTGGGGTACCTGCATGGCTGCCGGAAGGTCACCAAACAAAGTATTGGTGGTACCGGCGCTTAAGCTTTGCTGTGCCTGCCCGTAGCCAATGATGCGCTCAAGCCCGGTTGCCCTTTCCCCATCCGGTATATTGAAATACTGGGCCCGGTGGTAGTTGGTAAAGCAATCAAATGCGCCGGAATAAGCCAGGCTCTCCAGTGATTTTTTATTTACATTTTTCTGAAGTACGCGCTTGATAAAATCAAACATATCCGTATACACACCGTTCTTTTCTCTCTCGGCGATAATATTGTCTACGGCCGCATCGCCTACGCCCTTCAATCCACCTAACCCAAAACGGATTTCGCCCCGCGGGTTTACGGCAAAACCTTTGAGTGATTCATTGATATCGGGTCCCAGAACTCTTATACCCATCCGTTTACATTCTTCCATGAAGAAAGTGATCTTTTCGATGGCCCCGGCATGGTTAAGTACCGCCGACATGTATTCTCCGGGATAATGGGCCTTTAAATATGCCGTCTGGTACGCAACAAATGCATAACAGGTAGAATGTGATTTATTGAATGCGTATTGAGCAAATGCCTCCCAGTCGGTCCAGATCTTTTCAAGTTTAACGGCATCATGCCCTTTCGCGGTAGCACCGGAAATGAACTGTGCCTTCATTTTATCCAGTACAGATTTCTGTTTTTTACCCATCGCTTTACGCAATACATCCGCATCTCCTTTTGTAAAGCCCCCGATACTCTGGCTTAGCAACATTACCTGCTCCTGGTAAACGGTGATTCCGTAGGTTTCTTCCAGGTACTCCTTCATATCCTCCAGGTCATAACTGATGGCTTCACGGCCATGCTTCCGATCAATGAATTTGGGGATATAGGCAATGGGTCCGGGGCGGTACAATGCGTTCATCGCTATCAGGTCGTCAAACTTGTCGGGCTTAAGTTCCCGCAGGTACTTCTGCATGCCCACACTTTCAAACTGGAAAGTGGCGTTGGTTTCTCCTTTCTGGTATAACAGGAATGTTTTTTCGTCATCGAGGGGGATTGTATCGAGATCAATGGTGACACCATGGTTCTGTTTGATCAGTTCCAGCGCTGTTTTAAGAATGGATAAAGTTTTCAACCCGAGGAAGTCCATTTTAATAACGCCTGCGTCTTCAATAATGCTTCCCTCTATCTGCGTAACCCATAGATCAGAGTCCTTTGAGGTGGCAACAGGAATCAGCTCCGTAAGGTCCTTGGGAGCGATGATAATTCCGGCTGCATGAATGCCCGTATTCCGAACCGATCCTTCCAGGCGGTCGGCCTCTTTCAATACCTGCGCACGGATATCCGTACCCCGGTAGATCTCGCGTAGTTTTTTGATATTTTCAATATCTTCCTGCTGGTAGCCTTCTTTTTCCTCCAATGATTTATCGCCATCTTTGGCTTCCTTGCTGGTAATGGGTGCATGCAGAACACGGTGCAATTCAGTACCGGGTTTATCTGGTACCAGCTTGGCCAGCATATTGCTCTCGGCCAGAGGAAGGTCCATTACCCGCGCAACATCTTTGATACTCATTTTGGCTGCCATGGTACCGTACGTAATGATCTGGGCCACCTGGTTCTTGCCATATTTTTTCACTACATAATCAATCACTTTCTGGCGGCCCTCATCATCAAAATCCGTATCGATATCCGGCATACTCTTACGGTCGGGGTTGAGAAAACGCTCGAACAGTAAATTGTATTTGATGGGATCAATATTCGTTATCCCGATACAGTAGGCAACCACACTTCCCGCTGCGGATCCACGCCCGGGTCCTACAAATACACCCAATTCACGACCGGCACGGATAAAATCACTTACAATGAGGAAGTAGCCCGCAAAACCCATGGTCTTGATGGTAAACAATTCAAAATCGATACGCTCCTGGATCTCCGGCGTAAGGTTGTTGTACCTGTGCTTTGCGCCTTCGCGGGTTATATGCTGCAGGTATTCCCACTGGTTCAGGTTGGCATCTGTATGCACCTGAAACTCCTTCGGGATAGGGAAAGCGGGGAGGAGTATGTCCTTTTTCAGATTTAGAATCTCTACCTTATCAACGATCGCGTTGGTATTGTCCAGTGATTCCGGAATATCACTGAACAACTGTTTCATCTCATCCTGCGTCTTAAAATAAAACTGGTTATTGGGGAATTTGAAACGTCGGTTCTTCACCTGCGTATCATCATTCACAAAATCATCAAACCCGGGTGTGCTTTGTTTTTCACCTGTATTGATGCAAAGAAGGATATCGTGTGCGTTGGAATCGTCCTGGTCAATATAGTGGCTGTCATTCGTAGCGATAACAGGAACATTGTATTTCTTCGCAAACTTCAGCAGCGTATGATTGATCAGTTCCTGCTCTTTGATGTTGTGGCGTTGTAATTCGATATAATAATCCTCACCGAACATATCCAGCCACCATTTGAATTCGGTCTCGGCTTTTTCTTCACCGTCATGCAGTATGGTCTGGGGAACATAAGCGCCAATGCAACAGGTAGTAGCGATCAGGCCCTCATGGTATTTTTCAATAAGCTCTTTGTCGATCCGTGGATATTTGCTGTACATACCCTCAATAAAGCCCAGTGAGGTAAGTTTTACGAGGTTCTGGTAACCTGTATTATTTTTTGCCAGCAGCACCTGGTGGAAACGTTCATCTTTCATGTCTTTGGTAAAAGACTTCGCGTGCCTGTCGCGCACCACGTAGAATTCGCAACCCACAATAGGTTTCACCGTGGGCTCCAGTATATCCTTTCCGTTCCCGTCTTTACCAACCACTTTTGTATTTTTCCAGGCCTGGCTCACAAAATCAAAGGCGCCGAACATGTTGCCATGATCGGTAATCGCCAATGCCGGCATCCCATCCTTAATGGCCTTTTTATACAACCCACTGATACCGGCAGCACCATCGAGTAAAGAATATTGGGTGTGTACGTGGAGATGAGAAAATTTCATTTTGCGTCTGTGGTCTTGGGTCTGTAGTCTGTGGTTGTCTGAACTCACAAATGTCGCTTTTTATGGCTTTTTTCCGGTCGACAATTTTCCACACCAACTCCAGATCCCAGAATAAAGACTACAGACTTTCAGTTATCCACATTCCTCTTACAGATGCTTCAGAAATCATAAAGTTTACCCACAACCCCCCATCGAAAGCCCCTGGCATTTAACTTGCTAAACACAAGCACTTATGAAAATAAACTGCCTCTTAGCCGGTTTGCTTTGCGTGTTGGTGATGACAAGCTGTTCCTCTGTCAGGAAACTATCTGATAAAGACAGTTCCGTTACCACTACCATGCCCAAAAAACCCAGGAATACCCAGCGTGAATTCCTGGATATGGAAGTGACGGCGGGGGGAATGGTAGCTTCCAGCAGCAAGAGACCAGTGGTTTCCCATCAAAAGGCCGAAAAATCTGCTGCTACTGCAGCGCTTTATACAAAACCAGACGAAAAGCCCGCATCCACCCATATCGAAAGCGCAAGTATGCTGCAGTTAAAGTATGCTGTGGCAATGGAGGCCTCGGTAGAATTATTAACGAATATCGCTTTGTTACAGGTGATCGATAAATGGTGGGGGACAAAATACTGTCTGGGTGGCAATACCGATAGCTGCATTGATTGTTCCGGCTTCACACAGGCCGTACTCAAGGAGGTTTACCGCCAGTCTTTACCCCGAACGGCACAGGAACAATATGATATGAGTGAAAAGATAGGTCTCGAAGAGCTCCGCGAGGGTGATCTCGTTTTTTTTAATACGGGTGGAAGGGATATTTCGCATGTTGGCGTTTATCTTCTCAACAACAAATTCGTACATGCGGCTACCAGCGGCGGGGTGATGATCAGCGATCTGAACGATGCTTACTGGCAACCAAGGTTTCGTGGAGCGGGGAGGGTAAGTATGAATTACGAAGTACGAAGTACGAAGTGATGAAAAGTACGAACTACGAAGTACGAAGTACGAGTGGAATTGGGAATAAGTAAGGGCGTTTTTTTATATACCGTGGCAACCCGGAAAAAGAAAAATCAATTCACTTCGTACTTCGTACTTCGTAGTTCGTACTTCGTTTTTCGTACTTCGTAATTATTTCCTTCCTATTCTCTTCAAAAACACATGGTACAACTGGCCCGCATCAGGCGTAAGGTTGCCATAAAAGATACCGGTGACCATAACTGACGAGAACAAACCTGTACGCAGAAAAAGGCCGAGCCAGCCATGTACATCTCTTAGCGCAAAATAGGTAACTGCAAACGCGCCACCAGCGAGTAACAGGGAATAGAGGGTCTTCAGATTGAATGGCTGCATATTAAATTTGCGCCTCAGGAATTCGAATCGCATAAAATTATAAACGGTATAAGCGGTTAGTTCTGCAAATGCAGAACCCACAATGCCAAAGTTCTTAATCAGGAAATAGGTAAGGGGCAAACGCAATGCCAGCAGTGTAACGCCGCTATAAAAATCGAATTTCCAGAATGTGGACGTATTGATCACCATGGCATTCAACCCTGTGCCCGCATCAACGATGCGTACAAGTCCGAGGATAAAAAAAACGCTCATGCCATCCATATAGTCCTTCTGTATATCCAGTACCAGGATGCCTTCGCGAAGGTTCAGACACAGGTTCCCATATATAAACAGCGCCATCAGTAAGAGGTTGATACAGGAACGCTGGTAGATGCGTGCAATTTCACGGTAATCCTTTTCCTTCCATGCCCGCGACAGTACGCTTGCGGATATAGCCTGGATACTTCTCTGCGGTACCTGTATCAGGTTGGCTGCATATTGCGCAAATACAAAAATACCTGTTGCCGTTAGTCCCTTGATGCTCGCAATAATCAATGTATCAATCGTAGCTGCCACAGCGGCTATCACGGTTCCGCTGAAAATCAGGGCCTGCATATTCACCATTTTTTTCCAGTACCGCCTGGTAACACGGCTGATGCTGAATGTAAAGTGCAAATGCCCTTTGCGCGATAAATACACTACGAGCACAACAAAGATGACCAGGTATTGAAAGGCGAACAGGTAAATGAACTGCGGGAAACTGATTATGTTGGAATAAAAAAGGATGATCAGTGCGCTGGTGAGAATACGAAGCCCCGTTTCTTTCAAAAAATTGGAAACCACCGATTTTTGCACTGCCCAGGCAAAACTTTCAATAACGGAGAAAAATAACATTCCCATCGCAAAAGGAAACAGCCATACATAATAATCCACTACCAACTGGGAGTTCTCCGTAAATTTTCTGAGGAACAAAGGTTGAAAATACCATCCCCCCAATAATATCAGGAGAAATCCTCCGAACGAAAACACAAGGGCCCAGGACATCAGGTCAATCTTACGCTCTTCCAGGTTGTCTTTATAATAGGGATAAAACTTATAAATAACGGGAATCACACCCAGGGAGCCAAATGCAAACATGATCTGTCCAAAATCAAAAAATATCCTTGTCAGCGCATATTGTTGCGGCGTAAAAGAACCGTTTCGGGTATAAAAATAATTATTCAGAAAGCCAATAAAAAAACCAATATACACCAGTATACTCGAGATGATGGTTTGCTTGCGGATTGTGCCCATTATTAATTAATAATTAGTGATTAGTAATTAATAATTATTAATTACTTCCACCTGCTTCACTTTTACATAATAGGCCTTCTCAATGGCATTCCATTTATACGCGTCGCCACTGCCTGGCCGTAATTGTTTGGTGTTCCATTTATTGGATTCCGGTCCCAGTAGAAGTATGCCATTGTCTCCCTGAACATATACAGGCAGGTTGAAGCCTTCTACAGTGTTGGTCCAGCGGAATGAGAGCCTGGTTTTATCCGCAGAGATGGAATATTCCAACACCGGTACCTGGGTGGTTCGCAAATATTGATCAAGTATTTTAGTTACGTTCATGCCCAGATCCGTATTCATTGCCTGCTGTACATCCTCTGTGGTAACGGTTTTGTGGTAGAATTTTTTATTCAGGTTTCGTAACATGTTGCGGAATTTTTCGTCATCATTTACTGCATGCCGGATGCTCTGCAGCATGGCCGCGGATTTAGGATACATATCGCCGCTTCCCTGTTTATTAACGCCATAAGGTGCTATGATGGGTGTTTTATTCGTTATATTTTTACGGGAGCCATAGTTGTATTCATTCCCGGCTTCCTTTCCGCTTTGGCATTCGGTAAACAGTGTTTCGGAATAAGTAGTGAACCCTTCATGTATCCACATATCTGCCAGGTCATTACTGGTAATGTTATTGGCAAACCATTCGTGGCCACTTTCATGCACCAGGATATAATCCCATTTCAAACCCCAGTTGGTGCCTGAGAGATCACGTCCCAAATAGCCATTCTGGAAACCATTGCCGTAAGCAACTGCACTCTGGTGTTCCATGCCAAGATGCGGCGACTGAACCAGTTTATATCCGTCTTCGTAAAAAGGGTAGGGGCCCATCCAATACTCAAAACATTTGAGCATGGAAGGTGTTTGCCTGAATTGTTCCCTGGCCTTGGTAAGTTCGTAATCGAGCACCCAGTAGTCCAGGTCAAGTTTTCCTTTTTCTCCTTCATAGCTTTCATGCCAGGTAAGATACTTACCAATATAGGGAACCAGGTTATAGGTATTGATGGGATTTTTAACTTCCCAGCGCCAGGTATCGAAACCGGGCTGGTAACTTTTCCTGCTGATCAGCCTGCCATTGGCTACTGCTACAAGTGTATCAGGTACCGTAATCTGCAGCACGGCACCGTAGTCAGGTTCATCGCTCTGGTGGTCCTTGCAGGGATACCAAACACTGGCTCCCAGTCCCTGGCAGGCTACACTCATCCAGGGGCGGCCCAGTTTATCGTTCCTGAATATCCATCCGCCATCCCATGGGGGATTTTTGGCAATCGTAGGGTTTCCCCTGTAAGCAAGGGCCAGTGTGCCTGTTGTACCGGGTTTAAGGGTTTCAGGAAAATCGAGGTACCATACATTGCCATCACGGCGGTAACTCACTTTTTTATCCTTATAAAATGCTTTGGTCAGTTCCATTGGCTCCTGCAGGTCTATCTGCATGCGTTTACCAGCTTTCAATACTTTAAAGCGGATATCCACCTTGCCGGTAATTTTTCTCGTGCTGAAATCGGGCTCTACGTTAACCGTATAATGCAAAACATCCCACCAGGCACGTTCGGGCGTGATGGTGCCACGGAGAGTATCCGCACGGGTAAACGGTTTGGTAATGGCTCCAAGCTGGGCATGTGACATGATACCAGCCAGCAGCAGCGCCGGCAACAGGAATTTGAGTTTTGCAATCATTGTTTAAAAATATGATATTCGGGCAGCATGAATGTCAATAATACGATAAAGCGCGGTGCCCCGGGCAAACATACTTTCCCGGTTTGGTATTTCCTGTTACCCGTTGCCTGTTGCTGGTTACTGGCTTGCCGGCAATTGGCAACGGACAATAACAAGCAGGTGTTCAATTACAACGAAACCACGGGCATCGCTTCCCTTGATCCGGCATTTGCGAAGAACCAGTCCATTATGTGGGCCGTACACCAGCTATACAATACATTGGTGGAGATAGACAGCGGACTCAACATCATTCCATCGCTGGCCCGTTCATGGGAAGTTAGTGCCGACAGGCTGCTGTATACATTTCACCTGCGGGACGATGTGTTCTTTCATGACAACCCTGTTTTTCCCGGTGGCAAAGGCAGAAGAATGGTGGCTGGAGATGTTGTGTACAGTCTCTCGAGAATCATTGACGGCTCAACTGCCAGCAGTGGCGCATGGATTTTTAATAACCGCGTAGACAGTATACAACCTTTCACGGCGCTTAATGATTCCACTTTTCAACTTAAGCTGCTACGACCTTTCCATCCGATTATGGGAATACTGAGTATGCAGTACTGCAGTATTGTGCCGCAGGAAGTGGTGGAAAAATTTGGGAAAGATTTCAGGCGAAACCCCTGCGGAACCGGGCCTTTTGCCTTCCGATCCTGGGATGAGGGGGAGGCCATGATTTTTCATAAAAATGAGCGTTACTGGGAGAGGGACAGCAGTGGACGAACATTGCCTTACCTGGATGCGGTTAAGATCAGTTTTTTTGATAACAAGGCAACAGAGTTTCTGCAATTCCGCCAGGGCGGTTTGAGTTTTGTGAATGATATTGATCCCTCATTCAAAGATGAGATACTTACGCGGAAGGGTGAATTGCGCCAGGAATGGGAGGGAAAATTACAGTTGATGAAACATGCCTACCTGAACACAGAATATTTTGGCATCCTGGTAGACGAAAAGAATCCGCTTGTGAAAAATTCACCCACCCGTTCCAAAGCTATCCGTCAGGCTATGAACTATGCTATAAACCGGAAGCAACTCATGATGTATATGCGCAATTCCATTGGCATACCTGCAGAAGCAGGATTTGTGCCCGGTGGATTGCCTTCCCGAAACACGGAACTGGTAAAAGGATACCCCTATGATCCTGTGAAAGCAAAAAAAATACTTGCGGATGCAGGCTTCCCGGGGGGCAGGGGACTTACCGCCATTAAGCTGCTGACGATACCGATCTATGCAGATATTGCCAGTTTTGCTGCGCGCCAATGGGAAGAGATGGGTATTCCGGTGCAGGTGGAAGTAATCCAGAAAAGTTTGTTGCTGGAACAGACGGCAAAATCCCAGGCGCTTTTCTTTAGGGGAAGCTGGATTGCTGATTATCCTGACGCAGAAAATTACATGGCGATGTTCTACAGCAAGAACCCGGCACCACCCAATTATACACGTTATCAGAACCCGGCATTTGATATTTTATATGAAAAAGCGCTTTTAGAGACCACTGATTCCATCCGCTACCAACTATACCGTGAAATGGACCAGATGGTCATCAACGACGCCCCCGTGGTACCCATCTGGTACGATATGGCGATACACCTTATCCAGCCAACCGTAACCGGATTCTACCCCAATGCCCTGAATTTACTGGAACTCCGACGGGCGAGGATAGCAAAGTGAAAAGTGAGAAGTGAAAGGGGAAAAAGTGAAAAGTGAGCAGTGAAAGACTAATGCACCCATTGGACTGCCCATTTTTTTTGACTTTTCACTTTTGACTTTTCACTTTTACCTTCCCCCTCAATGCTTCAGCTTCGCTTTAAACACTTTTTCAAACTTTTCCAGCTTGGGGGCGATGACAAAGCGGCAATAGCCCTGGTTCTGGTTGTCATTGTAATAATTCTGGTGATAGTTTTCGGCCGGATAAAAATTTTTGAAAGCCTCAATCGCAGTAACAATGGGCCTGTCCCAGCTACCGCTTTTGTCAAGCGCGGCTTTGTATTGTTCCGCTTTCTTTTTCTGCTCCTCGTTATGATAATAGATCACGCTTTTGTATTGAGGGCCAACATCATTGCCCTGCCTGTCGAGGGTGGTAGGGTCATGCGTTTTCCAGAACACTTCCAATAGCTCATCATAGGTAATTTTTGCGGGATCAAATACGATGCGCGCTATTTCCACATGACCGGTATTCTTGTCGCAAACCTGCTCATAAGTAGGATTCTCTACAAATCCGCCGCCATAGCCACTCACAACTTCGTAAACGCCTTCCAGTCTTTGAAAAAAGGCTTCGGTACACCAGAAACAGCCTTCACCAAAAGTGGCAGTATCCGTTTTTACACCTGCGGGTATCTTTGTTGTATTCATAGTAGTTGTTTTTCTCGGTTTGTCCTGTTGTGCACATGCCGCGATGGTTACGGCCAATAATAACAGGGAAAAATAGGTGCGCATCATCTGTATTTTTTTTAAAAGTACGATATCGGGATTTAAACAGATTGATGGCGCTTCTATTTTAACCTTACAGCTTATTTTATGCATTAACATTCTTTTGGGAAAGTCCATGGACCATGGTCTATTGGTCCATGGCTGATTATTATGGAAAGAAAATTGGCTATGGTCCATGGATTATTGACTATGTACTAATCCACTACATTTGCACCACAAAAAGAATGCATGCGCCTTTACCCGGAATCGGCAGTTACTCAATTGGAATTTGATAAGGTGAAAGTCCTCCTGCAGGAGCATGCCAGTACTTTATATGCAAAGGAAAAAGCGCAGCAGCTACGTATCCATACCAGAAAAGAATATATCCAGCTTGAGCTGCAGCAGACCAACGAATACAAACTCATCCTGGCGCAGGGGCAGTATTTCCCGAATGATTTCACGCTGAATATTGCGCGTGACCTAAAGTTGTTGTCTATTCCCGGTTCCCTGCTTACCGGGGAACAATGGTTACCTATACGCAGGCTTGCGGAGAACACAAAAAATATTTTCCGCTGGTTCAATACCGATAACCGTCTGGCATTTCCCGCGCTGGCAAAGATTATCGAGGGTACTTATTATGAAAAATTGCTGATAGAACTGATTGATGAAGTGCTGGATGAAACCGGCAATGTAAAAGACAACGCATCCGAAGATCTCCAGCGCATCCGGATGAGTCTGTTCAGGAAACGCAATGAACTGCGCCGGGTATTTGAAAAAGTGGTGGCCAAACTCACCAAAGCGGGCTACAGTGCCGATATCGACGAAAGCTTCAGCAACGGCAGAAGGGTAGTGGCTGTTTTTTCAGAACATAAGCGGCAGGTAAAAGGCATATTGCATGGAGAAAGTGATAGCCGCAAAACCGCATTCATAGAACCCGAAGAAACCATCGAACTCAATAATGATGTATTTGCACTCGAACATGATGAGGGGCGCGAGATCCAGCGTATACTGCGTGAACTTACCGCCAGATTATCACCCTATGCCGCATTGCTGCAGCAGTACCTTACTACGAGTGGTGAATTTGATTTTGCACGGGCAAAGGCCAGACTGGCGCTGGACATGAACGGTCAGCTTCCCAATCTTACGGATACCGCGCATGTGCACCTGGTGGATGCTTATCACCCGCTATTGTATCTCTACAACAAGTCATCCGGCAAAAAAACCATCCCGGTTACGCTAACGCTGGATGAAAAGAACCGTATACTCGTGATCAGTGGGCCTAATGCGGGAGGGAAAACGGTAACAATGAAAACCATTGGACTCAACCAGATGATGCTGCAAAGCGGGCTGCTGGTTCCGGTGAGTGCAACTTCCCAGATGGGCATTTTCAAACAGTTATTTATCCATATTGGCGACACGCAGAACCTGGAATTTGAATTGAGTACCTATTCCAGCCATCTGCTGCATATGAAATATTTTATCGAGATGTGCAATGGCAGAACGCTGTTCTTCATTGATGAATTAGGCAGCGGCAGCGACCCCAATCTGGGCGGCGCTTTTGCAGAAGTGATCATGGAAGAATTATCCCGCAAGCATGCATACGGTATTGTAACCACGCATTACCTGAACCTGAAAGTAATGGCCAACCATACACAGGGTGTGATCAATGGCGCCATGCAATTTGATGAAGTGAATTTGCTGCCCTTATATAAATTGGTTGTAGGCAAACCCGGCAGTTCATACACCTTCGCGATTGCAGAGCGTATTGGCCTGCCGCAACACCTGATTGGCAAGGCGAGAAAGTTGGTAGATGAGGATCATTTTAAACTTGACCGCTTACTGAACAGTACAGAAAAGGACCTTCAACAACTCGACATTGAAAAAAAAGAACTGCAACGCCTCCTCAGGGAAAATGAAAAACTCAAAAAGGAAATGCAGGCCGTTTTGAATAAAGAGAAACACAACCAGCAGGTGGAATTGCTGAAACACCAGAACCGGATTTCGGAAGAACGATTGGTTTACCTGAAGGATATGGAGCGAAAACTGAAACAGGTGGTGCTTGACTGGAAAAAAACAGAGAATAAAAACACGGTGGTTAAAAATCTGCAGGACCTGCTCTTTAAACGAAAAGAGGAAATTGTGGTAAATAAACTGGCTAAAAAAGTGGACCAGAAATACAAGGAGCTTAGTGAGAATATCCGGGTTGGATCCCTGGTAAAACTGAAAAAAAATTACCAGGTAGGGGAAGTAAAAGAGATCCGCGGCAAGCGCGCCATAGTACAGATAGGGGTGTTGCCAATGAATGTAAACCTGAGTGACCTGATATCCGTTGAAAAAATAGATCCCCCAAAAGATCCAGCATAACTTGCGATACGAACATCCTGCACTGCTACATTGTCCTTTGCGTAGAAAAATCTGCCCGCGAGCCGACAAGCGGTTTTTCCACCTGTCCCTCCATAGAAAATGACCCCGTTTTCGATTTATTTGGCTGATTCAATTCAAAACGTATTTTTGCGCCGGAGAGATGGCAGAGCGGTCGAATGCGGCGGTCTTGAAAACCGTTGACTCACAAGGTCCGGGGGTTCGAATCCCTCTCTCTCCGCTAAAGCTGGTTCAAAGAAAACCGGTGCTGCGATCTGGCCTGAACGACGAGGTCAACAGGCTGTGGGACACTCAAATACATAAACGATGAGCATCCCAGGGAGGAAACAATTATTTTACCAGTTCCGCGGCTTTTGCTGCTACCATCGTTGCGAGTTCAGCTAGTTTATCTTTAGTGCCCTTTACTTCAAACTTGTTTTTAATGACCTTGTTCTGTTTGAGATTCACAGTCATGGTAAGCTTATCATCATTTAGTGTATACCTTCCCGTAAGGGAATAGGCATCCGGGGAGTTTGTTGCCGTTACATAAATGATCCGGCTGTCGGTCCCCCGCGCAGAAGCCATATCTGCCAGTTGGATATTTACCTGCTTGCTTAATTCTAGATCATCATCTGCTATGGCTTCATCACTGTTTTGAAAATTACTCGCTGCAAACATGGGTTTTTCCAGAGGCAAAATAATCTTTGACAACACTTCCTGGTCCACCAATCCAATTGTAAAATTGGTATTGGAAACAACCTGCGGCTCCTGCCTGGCACCGGTTTCCCGGGCCAGTTCCGCCACAGATTGTTCTGCAGCGTTGAACCATTTACTTACATCCAGGTATTTTCCATCATTTAATATTTCGGGTTGTTGCTTAATCGCTTTAAGCAACGAATAGGTCAGTAATCCCTGCGAATAGCGTCCCATTTCATAAGCATTTTGATCGCTTGCCGAAGCCGACAAAATAAAG
>JANPIE010000158.1:0-20723 GCA_031424835.1 Chitinophagaceae bacterium | reverse complement strand
TCTGATTCCTTGTTCCACTGTTTGAGATCGGTGGAAGAATAGAAACTGATCCTGTCGAGAGTGGCGAGTGTCATGATCCATTTGTTTGCCACAGTGTTCCACGCCACTTTTGGGTCGCGAAAATCTTTGATGCCCGGGTTTTTGAGCACGGGATTGCCGGTGTATTTTGTCCAGCTTGCGCCCTCGTCCAGGCTATACGCAATGCTCTGGTTCTGGTAAGTAGTCTTCCCTTCTTTTTCGCCCCGCGGGTCGTGATGGGTAAAGATCGCCACCAGCGGCGCTTTACCCTCTTTTCCAAAACCCGATGTATTCTGCGTATCCGCTACTAC
The DNA here is from genome assembly GCA_031424835.1 of Chitinophagaceae bacterium. Taxonomy (GTDB): domain Bacteria; phylum Bacteroidota; class Bacteroidia; order Chitinophagales; family Chitinophagaceae; genus Sediminibacterium. The sequence continues at coordinate 20,394 of JANPIE010000158.1, read as the reverse complement.
GCTTCCCGAAAAAATATAGCCGAGGCTATCCGGGTAAAGGGCAATGGGTTGCTCAGCCCAGTGAACAAGGTCCTTACTGGTTGCATGACCCCAATGCATGGGCCCCCAAACCGTACTATCAGGATAATATTGAAAGAACAAATGCCAGGTACCATTAAGAAAAACCATGCCGTTGGGGTCGTTCATCCATTTCTGTTTGGGGGAGAAATGAACCTGGGGACGATGGGTTTCAGTATAAGCAGTGTCTTTCGTTGTTGGCTTTTCCTGCATGCAGGCGGTCAGAGCGAATAATAAAAGCGCGGATAAATATTTCATTTGGGTAGGTTTCGTTAGCGAATTACGGGAATTGGTGGTGTATTTGGATGAAGTGGGCATTTTTTATGTTAGCATGGACGCATACAAATTGAATTTTTTTCACCGCTAAGACGCTAGGTCACAAGAGTACGCGAGGATTGTTGCAAATTGACCTTCGCGCTCCTTTGCGTCCCCGCGTCTTTGCGGTAAAATTAAAAAACAGTGCTTTTTTTCGTTTTACATTTTACTTATATTTAGAATCGCTACTGCTATCTATGAACCGACGACTTGCCCTTAAGAACCTTATGCTCGCTTCCGGCGGCCTGATCGCATTGCCCGCATGGGCAAGTGAATGGAGCGCTGCCGATATAGACGATGCGGGTTCTTCCTTTTCTGCAAAAGAACAGCTCACACTCGCCGCGGTAACAGGCACGATCATTCCTGCCGGTAATTCCATCGGTGCGTTAACGGTGGGCGTTGACAAGTTTCTGCAGAAACTCATCGATCACTGCTATGAAAAAGATGTACAGCTCAATACCAAACAACAATTGGCAGCCCTGGATGTTCGTGCGCAGCAACAGTATGCAAAAACTTTTGCCAACTGCACGCAGCAGCAGCGGGAGGAAATGTTATTGAAACTGGGCGCATCGTCTGAAAAAGCGGAGAAAGATTTTTTCAATCTCGTCAAGAATGAAACGATCCGCGGTTTCAATACTTCCAAAGAAGTGATGGTGAAATACCTGAAATATGAAGTGGCACCCGGCCACTATTATGGTTGCGTAAATGTAAAACCTTAGCCATGCCCCATTTTGCGATAGACTCTGCACCCAAAAGAACCTACGATGCCATTGTAATCGGTTCGGGCGCCAGTGGCGGATGGGCCGCTAAAGAACTTTGTGATAAAGGATTGAAAACACTTGTTCTGGAAAGGGGGCGTGATGTAAAACATATTTACGATTATCCCACAGCATCAAAAGGGCCCTGGCAATTTGAACACCGGGGAACGGTTCCACTCGAAAAAAGAAAAGAATATTTTTCAGCGGGAAGGGTACTTCGGGAAGAAACCTTACACTGGACCATAAAGGATGATGAGCAACCATTTGTGCAGGAAAAACCTTTTCGCTGGGTGCGCGGTTACCATACAGGCGGCAAATCCTTATTATGGGCAAGGCAAACGCAGCGCTGGAGCGATTATGATTTTGAAGGACCCGCAAGAGATGGTTTTGCCACAGACTGGCCCATCCGCTACCGGGATATGGAAGCCTGGTACAGTTATGTAGAAAAATTTGCGGGCATAGCAGGCAATAAAGATGGGCTGGATGAATTACCCGACAGCGAATGCATGCCGGGCTTTGAAATGAGCTGTATTGAACAATATTTTAAGGACAGTATAAAAACGCATTACCCCGACAGGCACCTGATACAGGCGCGATGCGCGCATCTCACCAACCCGCAGCCCATTCATATTGAGCAGGGAAGAAGCAAATGCATGAACCAGAACATGTGTAACCGCGGATGCGTAGTGGGTGGTTATTTCAGCAGTAATGCATCCACACTTCCATGGGCCATGAAAACCGGCAAGCTCACGCTGCGGCCGCATTCCGTAGTACATTCCATTATCTACGATACTAAAAAAGGGAAAGCAACGGGTGTCAGGGTGATAGATGGCCTGACCAAACAGGTGATTGAATTTTACGCAAAGATCATTTTTGTAAATGCCTCTACCATCAACAGTAATGCTATATTGCTGAATTCCACTTCGGCACGTTTTCCGAATGGATTGGGGAATGACAATGGCCTGCTTGGAAAATACATTGCCTGGCATAACTACCGCGGCAAAGCCAATGCACAATATGAGGGCTTCGCCGATAAAATGACAGATGGCCGTAACCCGAGCAATGCCTATATTCCCAGGTTCCGCAATGTGCGAAAACAGGAAACGGATTTTCTTCGCGGTTATGCGATCGGTATCGGCGGTGGCCGTGGTACCTGGGCGGATACCAAAATGATCGGCGACCAGTTAAGAGAAAATTTACTGCATCCGAAAATGGGCCTCTGGAACATCAGTAGCTGGATGATGGGTGAAACGGTGCCCACCGAACAAAACCATGTACGACTGCACAGGGAGCTGAAAGATAAATACGGTCTGCCGCAACTGGTCATTTCCTGCGACTGGACAGACAATGATGTTAAGATGGCGGCTGATTATGTGCAGCAATCCAGGGAAATGTTTGAGAAAGCGGGCTTCATCAATATCACCGCAGAGGATACCAAAGCACTGCCGGGTTCGGATATACACGAAATGGGTGGTGTGCGCATGGGTCTTGACCCTAAAACATCTTTACTCAACAAATGGAACCAAATGCATCATTGCCCCAATGTATTGGTTACTGATGGTGCCTGCATGACATCAACGGGCACACAAAATCCGACCCTGACATTTATGGCCATTACCGCAAGAGCAGCCAATCATGCCGTGGAGGAGTTGAAAAAAGGAAATATCTGAGGTTGATGAATATTGGTTGCCACCACCTAAACACTTTCCACATGAAAAAATACTTAACCCTTCTCTGCTTCACCGCAGCATCTGCCCTGGCGCAGAAACCATTGTTTACCGCGCCACTTGGGGTGCAGGCGTATACTTTCAGGAAAAGTTTTCCAAACAGTGTTGCGGCCACATTGGACAGCATCAGTTGGATGGGTTTCACGCTGATGGAAGGTGGCCCGGGGCGTTTGACTCCCCAGGCATTTAAACAATTGTGTGATGAGCGTGGCATCAGTATCCCTTCCACCGGCGCGAGCTATGAACAATTGGTGAAACAGCCCGATTCAGTGGTCTATCGTGCCAAAGCACTGGGATCAAAATATGTGATGTGCGCCTGGATACCGCATACCAGTGGCGCATTCAATATTGAAAATGCAAAAAAAGCTGTGGCAGATTTTAATACCGCGGGAAAAATATTACAGGAGAATGGGCTTACGCTCTGCTATCACCCGCATGGCTACGAGTTCTGGCCTTATGAGGACGGAACATTGCTGGATTATATCATACGCAATACAGATCCCAGGTATGTTTCCTTTGAGATGGATATTTTATGGATCCAGTTTGGCGGAGGTGATCCTGTGGCATTGCTGAATAAATATGGCGACCGCTGGAAACTGATGCATTTGAAGGATCTGCGCAAAGGCGTGAAGAAGGACCTGACAGGCAATACTTCGCAGGAAAATGATGTGGCATTGGGTACTGGTGAACTTGATATCCCGGCTATTTTACGGGCTGCCAGAAAAGTGGGGATTAAATATTATTTTATTGAGGACGAAAGCAGCATAGTCAATACGCAGGTGCCACAGAGTATTTTATATTTGAAGAGTCTGAAAGAGTAATGACGAGAAGAGGCGGAGACAATGTTCTTTATCACCGGAGAGTCTTAAAGAGTAATGACCAGAGGAGGCGGAGACACAGCTTTTTAATACAGAGGCACCGAGATCCGTGACGCTGTGTTGAAAAAAACACGAAACATGAAAAGCATACCAGCACTCATTACAGCAACATTATTTTCTTTTTACCTAACGGCGCAACCGATACAACTCATCGTACGCGGGGATGATATGGGGTTTTCCCACAGCGGCAATGTTGCGCTGATAAAAGCCTTTACAGAAGGGATTGAAAGTTCCATCGAAGTGATCGTTCCTTCGCCCTGGTTTCCAGAGGCGGCAAAAATGCTGAATGAGCACCGGGGTATCGATGTTGGCATACACCTTGCGCTAACGAGTGAATGGGATAATATAAAATGGCGCCCGCTTGCACAGGTGCCGGGTCTTACGGATCCCGACGGTTATTTTTTCCCTATGATCTATCCCAATGCCAATTATCCCGGGCTGGCCATACTACAGAATAAATGGAAGCTGGAGGATATCGAAAAAGAGTTCCGTGCGCAGATAGAACTTGCATTGAAAAAAATTCCGCATATCAGCCATATCTCATCACATATGGGCTGCACCAGTATCAGTAAAGAGGTAAGTGCGATGACCAAACGTCTTGCCAAAGAATACAAGCTGGATATTGACCCCGCGGAGTACCAGGTAACGGGCGTTGGCTATGATGGTGCCCACAGGACCCTTGAAGAAAAAAAGAAGAGTTTTGCCTCTATGCTAAACAAACTGGAGAAAGGAAAGACTTACCTGTTCGTGGATCATCCAGGCCTGGATGGTGAGGAGTTGCGCGCGATACATCATATAGGGTATACCAATGTATCCGCCGACAGGCAGGGAGTTACAGACCTTTGGACCGACCCGGCAATCAACGCGCTGATTGCTGAGAGGGGAATCAGACTGATAGGGTATAAGGATCTTAAAAAATAGGTGCTGTGCTTATGGGGCCTTGCACTTTATCGAAACGAAGGCTTTACCAGGGGCAGAGAGCACGGGGCACGGTGAAGCCAGGGATTGTTGGAAAGTCTTGCAATTGTCAAAAAAAGAGTATATTTATAAGGCTATTTATCGGCTACGGCTTTAACGAAACACAGCAAGGGTTGCGTTAGCAATCCGGCCTTATAGTTCCTCGGGTCCGTACTTTATGACCCAATATCCAGTGGCGCAACAGTGCCATTTTCAGGAGATTAACATTTTTCAACCTTCAAAATTAACACTATGAAAAAAGTAGTTATTATAGCTTTTGCTATAAGCCTGCTCACTGCCTGCCAGAAAGAGATCATCACCGAAACCGACAATACGGCTGGGAACCTGTCGGTGCAGGAAAATAAGGCGAAAGCCAAACCCAAAACCTTTGATGTTACAGGTACCGTTGAAGGAACCACTATGATTGTACCCTCCCAGGCCTGTAACTATGGCTTTATGACCATCGGACAGGGAAAAGGAATTTCCACGCATTTTGGCGCTTTCAGCTTTAGCAATGCCGATTGCCTGGGTACCCTGCACAACACCGTATTCACCTATCCCAACGGAGATAAAGCCTATACCACCCAGGTATCAGAATCCGTTAACCCCTTAACAGGTCTGCCTATTCAGGACGCAGTGTTTGCAGGTGGAACGGGCAGGTTTGAAGGATCAACCGGCACTTCAAAATTGTACATCACGAAATTTGAACCCACTGCAAGTCCGGGTGTATACAATGTAGCCGGCCGTTTTGTGGGAACGGTGACCATTGTGAAATAGATTGACCATCGCAATTTGAAAATTTGAAACAGGCCCATATTCGCAGCTCCACTGCGGGGTTAAGTCTGAAGTTTCAAATTTTCAAATTGTAAATGAGGCAGGCATCCCCGCTTTTGCTATTCCCCTTGTGAGGCGCCACGCAGGTAACACATCCCGGGCACCATTCGCCAAACAGCAAGTATCTTTCCTTTTTTAAGACGATGGGTATCCTCTCTTTTTATTCTGTTACGGAATGGCTATTGATCCTGCTTGCTTCCTTCATTATAGGCATGAGCAAAGCGGGGTTGAAAGGGATTGACATGCTGAGTGTAACCCTGATGGCATTTGTTTTTGGTAGCAAATCCTCAACAGGCCTGGTTCTGCCGTTATTGTGTATGGCTGATATTGCGGCAGTGGCTTATTACCATCGCCATGCAGAATGGAAACATTTCCGGAAACTTGCGCCATGGATGATCGCCGGCATTTTACTGGGCGTTTGGCTGGGTAAGGATATGGATGAATCGTTGTTCCGCAAAATCATGGCGGTCATTATCCTGGTAACCATCGTGATCGTTCTCTGGATGGAAAGACGCAAATCCAAAGACATCCCCCAGCATCCCGCTTTCGCTGCCGGTACGGGCCTGGCCGCAGGCTTTACCACCATGATCGGCAACCTCGCGGGTGCATTTGCCAACCTGTATTTCCTGGCGATGCGTATGCCTAAAAATAATTTCATTGGTACCGCTGCCTGGCTATTCCTCTGCATCAACCTCTTCAAGTTACCCTTCCAGGTTTTTTTCTGGAAAAATATCAATGTAGGTACATTGAAAACGGATCTTTTCCTTCTCCCAACGCTGGCACTGGGTTTTTGGGCAGGAATAAAACTGGTAGGTAAAATCAACGATGCCCACTACCGCAAAATCATCATCGCATTAACCCTGGCGGGATCGCTGGTGATGCTGGCGAAGTAAGAGCAGTTTGGAGTTTGGAGTCTGGGGTTGCTGGGGGTTGTTTGGTGGGTCGTTGGCATGCACGCACAACATTCAAAAACACCAAACTAACTCCAAACTCCAAACTCCAAACTGATTCTATATGCCCAGTACCGACAACACATCCGCCAGTACATTTCTTCTGGTATCGTTTGCCAGTTGTTTTCCGTTCAGGTATACATGGCCGGCAACACGGTTATTGAGGATACGGATGTTGTTGCCGTAGGTTTCCAAACCTTTTCCGGTTACTTTATTTTGTATGGTATTGTTCTGGATGGTGATATTGTTATTGGGAGCATAGTTTGCGTCATCATACTGGAATATCCGCAGGCTGGTACCCTGACCTCCGAGGCAGGTTATGGTATTGCCGGTGATACGCACGTCGCTGCTGCCGCGTCTTTTGAAATGAGGTTCGCCTACACCATTGCCGGAAGCAACAGCGATGCCCCATGATAGCCACCAGTCATTATTATGGGTGATCGTGTTGTTACTCACCACCACATGCAAGCCATTGTGTATCTTGATGCCACCTCCATTCGCCGTGCTTCTTACTGTATTGCGATCAATTGTAATGTTCTCCGAAACTTCGAGGTTGATGTCAAATGTCTTGTTATCGGCCGAGAGATTGTTTCTAACTACCCCATCTGCAGAGTTCCAGGTAGTAATGCCCATGGTGGCATTGCGACTCGTGCTGTTATCGTGAATAGAAAATCCGCTTGTCCAGTTGGTACCAATACCCCAGCCGCCATTATCATTGGCGGTACAGTTGTATACTTCTATCGACTGCTTAAGTTTTGCATCTGTGCGAAAACGCTTGTCCCATCCTTCCAGTGAAATACCCCCTCCCTCGGTGGGGAGAATGCCACTATAGGCATTGTTTGTTGTCATATGCGAAACAACAATATTGGCAGGTTCATTGATGTTATTGGAAACATTGATGCGCAACAGCTTCTGCTCGTAGGCTCCTTTCTGGTTATGTTTGTTACCATCTATTTTAAAATTGGTAATGTGCACACCTTTGATCTGTTTGTGATCGGGATCTGCAGCCTCCACCAGCAGTAATCCGGCATTGGGATTATTGTCTTTGTTCTTTAACACGGTTCTGTCGCCGTCGCCATATACTTTCATATTGTCATAGGCAACTTTCAGCGCATGTTTGGGATATACTGCAGAGAGAATATACACACCGGCGGGGATATACACATCTTCTCCATTCCGCCCGGCCTGGTCAATCGCTTTCTGAAGGGCGTAAGTATCATCGGTAACCCCATCACCCTTTGCACCCACGGACCGCACATTGAGACTTTTTTTCTGCGCCGACGCCGCAACTGAACAACAGAAAAGTAGGGTTACCAGGAATGTTTTCATTGTATAATAATTTAGCCTTTAAAGCTTATGCAAAACTAAGACCATAAATCTGCGCCGGGGTTAAGACACAATCTGTTAAATACGGCCCGCCAATGAAAAGTTAACACCACACCTGTGCAAAAAACTAGTCAGGCAACTGTAAACAAGGCGTTTGACTCCCGCGCCAACGGCGTTACCTCACTCCATGCACCATGGTTCATCTCCCTTATTTTGCCTGGGAAGGTTTTTCAGAAGTAGTTCTTTATATAATTCCAGAGCCTGTCGGCGATGAGTTGCATGCCCTGGTCCGAGGGATGACCTGCGAGTGCTTTGTTCGTTGAACTGGCCGAGAGGTCCGTGATGGATATAAGCGGATATTTTTTTGTCACTGCGTAGTTTCGGATATCATCATTCACTGCACCGTTTGCCCAAAATCCATCCACAAGGAGTTTCACGGCCTTACCACTGGGGTCAAGGTAACGGATCAACTGGTCATAATAGGTAATGAATTGCGCATAGGAAGTAGCACTGGCTCTCACATTTTCTGCAATCTTCATGATAACGAGGTCCGCATTCCTGAGCGAGTCTACGGAGCTCATCGAAAAATTCAAAAAGTCTTTTTCAAAATCCGCGATATTCCTGAATTTGACGGTCACACGGCTGTCTTTCAACCCCAGGTTGCGGATGAGAAGGTGTACAAAATCGTTTTCCCTTGCACTGGCAGCCATGCCCCAGTCGCCATTCCAACCAATGTCGGGAGTAGGAGGCGTTCTTACAATACTGTTGCCCAGGATGACCACTGATCTTATCTTCCCGATCATGGAACTGTCAACGGGCAGGGGGAACTGCAGTTCTGAAACATTTTTCTTACAACCCGCCCAAAGGGTTAACAGGCAAACAGACAGTATGCACATGACTGTTTTAAGCGAAAAATGTTTTTGAACAACGGGGTGGCAAAGGCTGCAGTATCTAAACATCTGTTTTAAAGATAGATATTTATTCTTTTCATTCACCCGGCAGTTCAGCCTTACGGTACGCATCAGTCGCAAAGCTAAATTGATGAGGTATCCCCTGGTAAAGCACACTTGCACGGGCAAGCTGCAATGATAGTTTTGTTCAACCAGCCATTACCCATACGCAAAGCGGCCCGGTTATATGGCTGCAAAGTAAGCGACGAAGAATATGGCGCCACAATAACTAACTGATACTGCACCATGGTTCCATAGGCGAATGCTTTTTAGTCAGTACGCACCAGTAGGCACCCTGAAGAGACAAACAGAAAATATCAGTTATTTATCTTTCACAATTTTCAGGTCGGAGAAAAATCCTTCCGTATCCACATCCACAAAAAGACCGATAGCACCTGCATGATTGGCGCCATGTTTCAGGTCATTCACAATGAGTGAGGGTTGCGGATGATTATCCAGGAAAAGTTTTGCCTGCGCGTCTTTGACAACAATTTTCATTTTGATCCATACATTCAAACGCATATCTGCATAGGATTCATATTCACCCGCGGCCTCTTTCCGGAGCCTGTCGAATTTATAATCGGGATATGAAAAATATTGTACTGACCGGTTCCTTCTCAACTGTATCTCGGCCCGGCCATTGGTGGGGCGGATATAGATCGATTCAAATTTTGTATTGTCGTCATTGATCCTGAACGCCAATCCAATAAAACCCCTCGATGCAGGCGATGCATTCGGCAGCAACCTGCTCAGTACTTTCACTTCGATCACACCATTCCTAAAATCTGCGAGGTTAGCGATCCTTACATAAGTAGGTTCATCAACCGCTTTAAGGGAACTGTCTTTTGTAACCCTTACCGCTTTTTTACCGGCAATTGTCGTAAGCGACATGGTTACATTTACCGGCTTTAAAACAGTGCTATGCAGGTTGATGTTTTGCGCAGCGGCTGTGGTACTGATCCACAGGAGAAAACTAAAGGATAAAATTTTCGTGGTTTTCATTCTGTAAAGATATCCATCTTTGTGTTGCTTCCTCCTGCCCGCCCCTTGTGGGGGAGAGGCACCAGGTACATGAACCAGCACCAAGGGTTTACTCGCTGGCCCCTGCTGGAAATTTTTTCCTGATCTCTGTTTCCAATGCTTCTATTACAGCCGCTAAGAATGGGGTGTTGTGTTTACTCTCCGCTTTAAAGGAGCCTTCTTTTAAATCCCAGCTAATGCCGCGCAGGCTTTGGGTGGCCAGCAACGCAGGATAATTGTTCTGCAGCAGCAGGGAACCATACTTGCCCCATACCCGTACACGCATTGTCTTTGCTGAATGGTACTCCAGGTCGGCCAGCAGCACAAAAGAGCGGCCGCTATAATTTACTATGAGTTCCCAACCCATCATACCGACAAATCAATTACGGGTAACTCGGCATAATCTTCCTGCTCGCATGGGTCTTCTGCGAATTTAAAATCTTTGCGAATGGGGTGCGCATACATAGATGCCGCGGGTATCTGGTAAGAAGCGATTTCTTTGATCCGCTCTTCCGAAAGGTCCTGCATGATCCATTCATAAGCCAGGTCCCCGGTTAGAATGGTGGGCATTCGTTTCTTGGTATTGTGCACGGCCTCCATCAGTTTGTTTGCCCGGGTGGTAATGATGGCAAAAGTGTCGAAAGTTTCTCCGGTCTCGCGGTCCGTCCAGGGTTGCCAGATCCCCGCCATGTAGAAATAATCCGCACCAGTTAGTCCGATCGTGTAGGGATAGGCTTTGGGCTTTTTTTCGCCTTCAGGCTGGTAATGCCGCCACTCAAAAAAATGGGATGCGAGTATGAGGCAACGTCTTTTGAGGGCCGCATTGCGGAACATTTTACTGTCCAGTAGTTTCTCACTCGTGGCATTGAGCCAGGGTATGCCCTGCCTGCGCGCAGCTTTTACTTCCTCCATGCTCTTAACCCAAACCGGTATAAACTCCCAGTGTGCAGAAACCGCTTCTATATCGTTCTCTCCTTTCCTGCGTATAATCACGGAATTGCTGTACCGGAATCCATCCTTCATCAATTCCATTTCACGCATAGCTTCCAGGGTGCCAAAATCTTTCTCAATATTTTTCAGCCGCACAAACTGGAGCTTGGATACGCGCACGCCCATGAAATTGCACATAGTATTGTTATTATCTTAGTGAAGGTAGAATGAATTTGTCTTAAACGATGTCTACAACATCCTGACCAGCAAGCGCGGGATCTATAATGATAAAGCGAAATTTTTCAGCGATGGGATTGTATCAGATTCAATCAGTTAACTGTATCGAAAGCGAACAGTGGGCCGCAATTTCGGGGTATAAAACAATGATATTTAAATAGTTACGCACATGGCATCTTTATTGCGACAAAATTCACCAGGTTCCTGTTCATGGTTTATCCAGGTCTTTTTTCACTGAAGTTTTTAACTGATCACCGCACAGCGGGTGCTACTACTTTACTGGTTTCGAAAAGATAATGGTCCCAAACTATAGTTATGCTAAAAAACTATTTCAAAACTGCCATCAGGAATGTAAGCCGCTACCGGAATTATACCCTTATCAATATCGCCGGGCTGGCAGCAGGCATTGCGGTTTGTATGATCATTTTTATGATCGTACAATTTCAAACAAGCTTCGATGCTTTTCATAGTAAGCAGGCCCGAATCCATCGTGTGCTGACAGCCAATCATTCTGCCGATGCGGCAAAAATTAGCTATAACAAAAGCGTGCCCTTTCCGCTTCCCACCGGGTTGAAAACCGCTTTTCCCCGGCTGGAACAGGTAGCACCCATTTATGCAAGTCACAATGACCAGTTGCAGGTAGTAAGCGATGATGGCAGAACCGTAAAGAATTTTAAAGAGCAAAGCGGCGTTTTCTATACTGAGCCTTCTTTCTTTAACATGTTTGATTTTCCACTCCTCGCCGGAACCTATGCATCCCTGAAAGATCCGAACAATGTTTTGCTTACCAGGGAGATTGCGCAAAACTACTTCGGTGACTGGAAAACTGCGATTGGCAAAACCATACAACTAACGGGATCATACCGGATTGGTGCAGGATTGTTCCAGTCACCACCTGTAGCATTGAAAGTGTCCGGAATTCTAGCAACCATACCGGCGAATACGGATTTTCAACTGAAAATGGTGGTTGCATTCGGAACAGATTTTACCGGCGATAAGTTATACGGTTTACAGAATCCAGACTGGAACCAAACCTCACCCGATTTTGGCTGTTATGTTTTGCTGCCGCACGGTATTTCGGCCGACGATTTTAACCGGCAACTCAATACCTACGCAGCCACGCTGCCCATACCCGGCAAAAAGGAAAGTTATTCTATACAACCATTAAATGCAGTGCATTATGATGCAGAAGCGGGCAATTACAGCAACAAAACCACCAGCCATCAATTGCTGAATGTATTGTGGCTGATTGCGGCGTTCATATTGCTGATTGCCTGCGTAAACTTCATCAACCTTGCCACTGCCCAGGCCGTTAACCGGGCAAAAGAGGTAGGTGTAAGAAAAGTTTTGGGAAGCAGTCAATTGCAGTTACAGTTGCAATTTTTGGTAGAAACATTTTTGCTGGTTGCCGCATCCGTACTGCTGGCAGTGGCAGTTACCGCTCTGGCCCTGCCGTATGTAAACAGGCTTTTAGACCTTTCTCTTTCCTTCAATATTACAGGCAACCATTTGCTGATTGCCTTGCTCGTTCCCGTAACCATTGGCGTAACACTGCTCGCCGGTTTTTATCCTTCCATTGTTTTATCGCGTTTCAACGCAGTCAATGCCCTGAAGAGTAAGTTTAATGCAACTACGGTGAAGGGCATTTCATTAAGGAGGGCCCTGGTGGTATTTCAATTCATCATTGCGCAGGCATTGATCATCGGTACTTTTATCATTGTTCAGCAGATGAATCTCTTTATGAACCAGCCACTGGGCTTTGACAAAGATGCCATTGTTACAGTTCCATTCCGGCCCGATAGTACCGGCGGAAGGCTTACCGAATATTTAAAACAACAATTGTCATCTGTGAAGGGTGTACAACAGGTAAGCTTCAGTTCCAATACACCTGTTGAAAACGACAATGATATGTGGACCGCATTCAAATTTGACCATGCCCTCACAGAAACCGGTTTCCAGGCGATCGTGAAGTTTGCCGATACAGGATATGTGCCTGCTTTTTCATTACAACTGGTTGCCGGAAGAAACCTGCAACCTGCTGATATGACAAGGGAGTTCCTCGTGAATGAATCACTGGTAAAAAGCCTGGGCTATCGTAAACCCGAAGAGATGCTGAACAAGGAAATAAGCATACTGGATGACCGGATCAAATGCAAAGTGGTGGGGGTATTGAAAGATTTTAATGACAGGTCGCTGCACCATGCCGTAGCACCACTGATGATCACCACCAATGTTACCATGTACCGCCAGGCAGCCATAAAACTCGCCACCACTGATATGGCTTCTACCATGCTGTCAGTTAAAAAAATATGGGAGCAAACTTTCCCTGATTATGTATATGAATACCGGTTCCTGGATGAGAAAATAGAAAATTTCTACCAGCAGGAGAACCAGTTGGCGCAACTGTATAAAATTTTTTCAGCCATTGCCCTGTTCCTTAGCTGCCTGGGATTGTATGGTCTCGCCTCATTCATGGCTGTACAGCGAATCAAGGAAATTGGTATCCGAAAAGTTATGGGCGCCACCGCGCGCAGCATCGTGTATTTGTTTTCGAAGGAATTTATCCTGCTCATCGCCATTGCCTTTGCCATCGCAACACCTATTGTATGGTATGGTATGCACCAATGGCTGCAGGGTTATGTTTACCGAATCAACATCGGTTGGGGCGTATTTGCGGCGGGCGGTGTTGGCGCCATAGTTATTGCACTGGCCACCATAAGTTTCCAGGCCATAAAAGCAGCGGGGGCAAACCCGGTGGAGAGTTTGAGAAGGGAATGAAGGCGGGCGTTATTGGATCGTAGCCGTGCCCAAAACTCCCCCGATAATCACTCCCTGTGCAAAACCTTCCGCCGGGGTAATGGTAAGTGCATTATGAAATGCACCACTTATGGAGCCATCATTGACCTTTGATTCGCCAGATGCCGCACCAATCATTCCAACCAACACCGCACCTGTGGATGCACTTATTAAAAGGGTATGTCCAAAGCTTCTTTTTACTTTAATGCTGCCGATTCGGGCAGCAGGTATTTCTACTTTCCCGGAATCTTTATAAATAAATACCGAACTGTCCGTGGTACCGGCAAAATGGCCTTTATAAAATTTGTTTCCAGCCAGACCATAAACCCGCAGGAATACTTTTTTTTGACCTTGTACGAAGGCGCAAACCATTACTAAAAACAGGATAAGAAACAATATTTTTTTCATCACTTCCGGGTTAGCTTAAACGATAAAAAACTTTCAGGGTTCCCCGTCTTTATTTGTGGAACAATCTTTATGTATCCTGTACACCAAGACAACCAATTACCTGTTAAAGCAAAAATTACTTTGGAAAAACAGATGGGTTTTAGCTGAAATCTTACCCGGGCACGATTTTTATAGCTAATGCAAGCCGATATGATGAACCGCTACGGTAAACGAATTGACAAGCTCCGGGAATTTCGGCAAAACTCATTTGGCCATTTTATCGCAAAAAAGAGAAACGATCCACGGCACAAAACTGCGTCCATGTCCAAATAATTGGGTCATTTAAATCTACATTTGTAAAATGTCAACAACTCCTCTCAACCTGATCCTTGCAGATGATGATACGGACGATTGTTTTTTCTTTAAAGAGGCAATAGAAGAACTACCCATTGCAGCAAACCTCACCATTGTAAATGATGGAGTGCAACTCATGGAACTGCTTTCTGCAAAAAAAACTTTACTACCGGATGCCGTGTTCCTTGACCTGAACATGCCCCGGAAAAACGGGTTCGAATGTTTAGCAGAAATAAAAATAAACAGTGAATTGATGAATATTCCTGTGATTATATACTCTACTTCTCTTAAGGCGGAGGTTGTAGAGTTACTTTACCAAAAAGGTGCCCATCTTTATATCTGTAAGCCAGGTGAATTTGATAATTTGAAAGAGGTAATTTTAAAAGCGCTAACAATCATATCAGAAAATAAACAGACAAACCCTGCAAGAGATAAATTCATGATACAACCTTAAGCAATTTATATATGAGCAATAAAAACTCTGACTATTATTTTCTTAGGGGCGGTGGTGAAATGGGTGCCCTGATAAGAGCAAAAGATTGGAGTAAAACCATATTAGGCGATCCCTCGGTCTGGCCTGAGAGCCTTCGTACCATGGTTGCCGTAATGCTCGATAATCCTTTTGGTATGTATATCGTCTGGGGCAGCGAATACATCCAGCTTTACAACGACGGGTATCGTCCTATCCTGGGAGCTACCAAACATCCCCAGGCCCTGGGCATCAGCTCAAAAGAAACCTTTTCCGAGATATGGAATATCATTGAACCCATGTTTGATGGAGTCATGAAAGGAAAAGCTGTAGGTTTTCCTGATTTCATGTTACCATTGAACAGAAACGGATTTACGGAAGAATGTTATTTCGATTTTTCTTATAGCCCTATACGAAAAAATGATGGAGAGGTAGGTGGTGTTTTGGTAACCGTTATCGAAACCACCCACAAAAAGAAGATACAGGAAAGTTTAAAAGAAAGCAATGAGCGTTTTCGCAACACAATGAAACAGGCGCCCGTAGGTATAACTATTTTACAGGGCCCCGAGTACATTGTAGAAATGGCGAATGATGCCTATCTGCAATTAGTAGATAAAAAAGAATCTGAATTTGTTGGAAGACCCTTGTTTACCTCCCTGCCAGAAGTTAAAGAAGCCGTTCAGACCTTACTGGATAATGTATTAAGCACCGGCTTCCCCTATCACGGAAACGAAGTTCCTGTACCTGTTAACCGTTACGGAAAAAAGGAAATCGGCTACTTCGATTTTCTCTATCATCCTTTAAAAGAGAAAGATGGAACAATTTCAGGCATAATTGTTTCGGTTACCGAGGTAACCGAAAAAGTGGAGTCAAGAAAAATAATTGAAGACAGCGAAAAGCGCTATAACCTAATGCTTATGCAATCGCCATTTGCTTTTCTCATTTTAAAGGGAAAAGACATGGTTGTTCACCTGGCTAACGCCAGCATGAAGGAAGTGTTAGGAAAAGGCAATGCAATCGAAGGAAAACCGCTTATTGAGGTTTTGCCTGAAATAAAAGGCCAGGCATTCCCGCAGTTGCTTGATGAAGTTTATACCACTGGGGTTCCATTTTCGGCTAATGAAATGCTGGCACAATTAACGCGTAAGGGCATATTGGAAGATGTGTATTTCAATTATGTTTATCAACCTTATTACGAGGTGGATGGAACCATTGCGGGGGTTACCGTTATTGCTTATGATGTTACTTCAACAGTACTTGCAAAAAAGAAAATCGAGGAAAAAGAGGAGCAATTCAAAGCACTTGCAAATAATATTCAAAATCTTGCCTGGATGGCAGATGCTGATGGTTGGATTTTTTGGTATAACGACCGTTGGTATGAATACACCGGAACAAAGCCGGAAGAAATGGAGGGTTGGGGATGGAAATCAGTTCATGACCCGGTACAGTTACCTATTGTCCTTGAAAAATGGCAACACTCCATCAGCACTGGTAAGCCATTTGAAATGGTGTTTCCCCTTAGAGGTGCAGATAATATTTTCCGCCCGTTTCTTACCCTGGTGCTGCCTTTGAGGGATAGTGAAGGAAAAATTATTCGCTGGATTGGTACCAATACCGACATCAGCGCACAAAGAGAAGCTGAAGAACATTTTCGCCAAATGGCTGAACGAATGCCGCAGAAAGTATGGACCGCAGATGCGCAGGGAAACAGAAATTATTTTAACCAGGTAATGCTAGACTATACCGGATTGCCTTTCGATGAATTAAAAGATTGGGGCTGGCAAAAAATTATTCATCCAGATGACTGGCCCAAAACAAAACAGAAATGGGAGCGGTCAATAAATACCGGCGACAACTATGAAATTGAAAACCGTCTTCTGCGTAAAGATGGAAAATATCTATGGCATATTGTTCGAGCAACCGTAATAAAGGATGAAAACGGCAAACCAAAAATGTGGATTGGTTCACATACCGAAATACAGGAACAAATAGCGCTCTCAGAAACACTAAGTGAAAACCTGAAACGAAGCAATGAACAGATCCAAACCATTTTACAGCACGCACCCGATGCTGTTATCTCAATTGATGAGGATGGAGTTATTCAGAGCTGGAACCCCGAAGCAGAGACTATTTTTGGGTGGAAGGAATCTGAAGTATTGGGAAAAACGCTGACAGAAACCATCATTCCCGAAAAATTTCGGGAACAACACAAACAGGGTATTAAGCACTATTTAAAAACCGGTGAGGGTCCGGTAATCAATAAACCCATAGAACTGTCGGCTTTAAAGAAAAATGGCAGTGAGTTTCCAGTTGAATTGAAAATATCAGCTTCTAAAATAAAGGACCACTATATTTTTATCGGGTTCCTTCGTGACATTTCTATACGCAAAGAAGCAGAGGAAACCATTCAAAATAAGACCAACCAACTTATTGAAGCCCAGCAATTAGCACATATTGGTAGCTGGGAGTGGGATGTGCGAAGTAATAAAATAAACTGGTCGGACGAACTGTTCAGGATATACGGTTTAACTCCACATGAATTCCAGGCAGACTATGAGAGTTATCTCAGGTATGTCCATCCTGATGACCGGGATTATGTAAATTCCATAATACAACAGGCATTTAAGGATCATCAGCCATACGCATTTTTTCATAGGGCGGTATGTGCAGATGGGAAAGATCGAATTTTAAGTTCAACAGGAAAAGTATTTACGGATGTTGCCGGAAATGTGATCAGAATGTCTGGAACAGCGCAGGATGTAACAGAGCAAAAAAAATATGAGGAGGAATTGAAAATTAGCGAAGAACGTTTTTTTAAAATTTTCGACAGCAATCCAATTCCTATGACGCTTTCCGAAGTGAAAACCAATAAAATTAAATATGCCAATACGCTTTTTTACAATGCATTTGGTTACACTCAAGAGGAAGTAATCGGCAATTCCTCAGAGGATTTGAATTTGATTGACGCAGAAGAATACAAAAGAGTAATTGATTTGATTTTCGGTTACATACATGAAAACCGTTCACTTGCTGAGGTGCAGGCATTGTCAAAAGAAGAAACAGAAGAGCTTCTTTTAAAGTTGAAACAATCGGAAAAAATGAAGGACTTTGAAATATGTTACACCCGAAAAAATGGAGAAAAGTTTCCGGCTATTGTTTCCTTTGAATTAATTAGAATAGGTACAGAAAGTTATACGGTAACCTCTTACCATGATATTACGGAAAGAAAAAAAACCGAAACACTGCTTAGAAGCCAAAACGATCGGCTTGAAAAAATGAACAAAGAACTTGAATCATTCGCCTATGTATCAAGTCACGACTTACAGGAACCTTTGCGTAAAATTCAAACCTTCGCTTCGCGCGTCATCGCGAAGGAAAAAAATAATTTATCAGATTATGGCATAGATATGTTTAACCGGATGCAGGGTGCGGCCAAAAGAATGCAAACACTCATTCAGGATCTGCTTGCCTATTCACGCACCAACATAGCTGAACACCAGTTTGAGATCACTGACCTTGCTGTAATTGTTGCTGAAGTGAAAGAAGACTTAAAGGAAGAACTGCAGGAGAAACATGCGACCATTGAAGCAAACCAGTTATGCCCTGTAAACATAATTCCTTTTCAGTTTCGGCAACTGCTGCATAACCTTATTGGCAACTCACTAAAATTTTCTAACCCTAACCGTCCTCCCGTAATACAAATCAAATGTGAGATTGCATACGGCATGCAACTAAAAAATGATAAACTCACATCGCAAAATAAGTATTGCCATATCACAGTTTCCGACAACGGAATTGGTTTTGAAGAACAATACAGTGAAAAAATATTTGAAGTATTCCAACGCCTGCATGGCAGACAGGAATACAACGGCACAGGCATCGGACTTTCAATTGTAAAAAAAATCGTTGAGAATCATAATGGGGTGATCACCGCTTATGGTAAACCAGATAATGGGGCGACTTTTGACATTTATATTCCTGCAACATAACAGCTTTTTTGCAGCATGGGTTGCAGTACTCCTTCATCCCGGCAACTCTATATCTTTACCTACCTAAGCATAGAAACGAGGTGATTGCAAATTCCGCATACCGGTATTATATTTTTTTATTATAATTTATAATATACCTATAACCATAGCGTTGCAAAATGGTATTGCGAAAATTGTTCTCCTGATTCAAACGTGGCACAGGGTTTGCCTAAGAGGGTATGGAATGGCCCGCAATCTTTAACCCATTCTGCCTTTTATTATTTTAACTTTAAAATTACGTTATGAACATTAAGCTACTTTTTATCCCTTTTATCGCCTTAGTCTTCGCCGCAACTTCTGTTAGTGCCCAGACAAAAGAACAGGTGATTGACCGTTACCAGCAACAAAAAGAATCCATACAGGCTTCCTATAAAAGAGATATGGATGCCTTGAATAACCAGCAAAATTTAACGCCGGCACAAAGGCAAATGCAGAAAAAACAAATTATTGCAACTTACCAGCAACGTAAAAAAGCAAATCAACAGGCTTTTCAAGACAGCAAAGAAGCCCTGAAAACATCCGCAAGGGCCGATAAAATGGACGATCATCAAAATAATAAGATGAAAGACAAACATACCACTAAAGTTAAAAAGCAGCATCCCGTTAAACACCATAATGCCCCTAAGGTTAAAAAAGCAAAGTAGGGAAGTGGGCATATAGATTGGATGTAACGCATCACATTTAATAAAATCTCCGTGGAATTGATTTCTACGGAGATTTGTTATTATTACTTGCGCTTTCTTTGGTTTCGCTATAACTGAATTTCATTTTTTTTCAAATTAAATTGTATCTATGTTTCTTAAAAAAACAAACTTCTTAATATTGGTTACGCTTGGTTTGTGCAGTTTGTGGTCCGCCACACAGGCACAGGACTCAAGCCAGGCAAAAACAAGTTATTTCAGGGTGTCGGGCAGTTACCTTACCAATGCCCTGTATAATGGTAGAAAAGATTCGGTTACCCTCCCCTATTTAACGCCATCCATTGGGTATTTTTCGAAAACCGGGTTTTACATTAATGGGTCCCTTTCCTACCTGGCAGTATCTGGTGATAGCCGTATTGATCTCTTTACTTTAGAAACAGGCTATGATTTTACCATCAACAACCAGTTGTCGGGAGGAATTTATGCGAGTAAATTTTTTTATAATACTTCCAGTACAGCCGTAAGATCTGAAACCAAGGGTGCAGTGGGCGGAAGTCTAAGTTATGATCCGGGCATGTTTACGCTTTCCAGCGGTATCGATTTATCTTTTGCCAGTAAATTGGATATAAATTTAAATGCAGCCATTGCACGCGGATTTTATTTTGGCGATAACGATGAATGGAGTCTTACCCCCACTTTCAGTATGAACGCCGGAACGCAGAATTCTTACCAGGATTATGTGAAAAAAAGAAAGTCAAAGAGCCGGAATACACCCAATAT
>JANPIE010000157.1:0-17333 GCA_031424835.1 Chitinophagaceae bacterium | reverse complement strand
TGAGGGGAAGAAGGGACTTCATTTACTCACGCCTCACGATTGTCGATTCACGATTGGAAAAGACAATAAATATAAAAGCATAACCATGCCAATGGCAGATGAAACAAAAAATAGCACAACCAAAAATCCATTGAAAGGGATCTTCAACTATCAGTGGATCGTGAAGAACATTCCGTTCTTCCTGTTCCTTTCGGTATTGGCAGTGTTGTATATAGCCAATGGGCATAGATCGGATAAGACCATCCGCAGGATCACCAGCACGACGAGTCAGTTGAAGGAATTGCAATATGAATATAAAACATTGAAAAGCGAAGTGATGTTCCGTAGCCAGGAAGCACAGATTGTGAAAGCAGCGGCGTCGCTTGGATTGAGGCAGAGCACGGTTATGCCGGAGCGCCTGCAGCAAATCAATAATTAGTAATTAAAAATTAATAATTATTAAGTATACAAATAAAGTGATACGCACAAGAATGAGCTATACAATGAAAATTTTTAATAACTAATTATTAATTATCAATTAACCACCCCGTCTTGGATGTAAAACGCGACATACTCTGGAGAGTTTACCTCAGCTACATACTGGTGGTAGTAGCCTGTGTTGCCATTTTTGGCAAAGCGGTTTATATACAGCAGGTACAAGGTAAGCACTGGCGCAGTATGAGCGATAGCCTTCACCTGAAACTGGACGAAATAGAAGCAGAACGCGGAACCATCTATAGCGAAGACGGGCAGATGTTAAGTACGAGCATTCCCCAGTTTGATATCTACATGGACTTCAGAGTAGAAGCATTGCGCGAAAAGAATGGACAACTTTTCAGGGCGAATGTTGATTCATTAAGTCAAAGCCTGGCAGCCTTGTTCCGGGACCAGGGAGCAACGGAGTACAAAACCCTATTGCAGCAGGCCTACAAGGACCAGGAAGGTTATTTCCTGTTACGCAAAAAAATATCGTTCCGTGAATATGAACAACTAAGAAAATTTCCTTTGTTCCGTTTGGGCAGGTATAAAAGTGGCATGATTGCCAATGAGAAAACCATCCGCCTCAATCCTTACCAGATGCTTGCTTTCCGAACCATAGGTCTGGCAAGAGATTCCAATAAAGTGGGGCTTGAAATGACCTATGATAGTTTATTAAAAGGCAGAAACGGAAAACGTACCGTTAGAACCATTGCGGGCGGTGTAAATGTGCCAGTGGATGACACCTATGAGATAGAGCCGGAAACGGGTAAGGATATTGTAAGCACAATTGACGTATTTATTCAGGATGTTGCCGAAAGCGCTTTGATGAAAATGCTCATCAAAAACGAGGCACAGAACGGATGCGCAATCGTGATGGAAGTAAAAACCGGAAAGATCAAGGCGATTGCCAACCTTGGGAAAAGAAGTGACGGTAGTTATTGGGAAGATTTTAATTATGCGATCAGCCCTACAGAACCAGGTTCCACTTTCAAATTAGCTACGATGCTGGCTCTGCTGGAAGATAAAAAAGTGTCACTTGAGCAGGGCATTACGCTGGAACACGGCGCCTGGAAGATTGCCGGTCAAACAGTGTATGATTCAGAAGTACATAAGGAGAATGAAACCACGGTAAAACATGCTTTTGAACTCAGTTCAAATGTGGCGATGGCCAAACTGGCAAATGTTTACTATGCCGCTGCACCCAACCAGTTTCTTCGCCACCTCAAAAAAATGAGGATGGATACCATCACAGGTGTAGATCTCACCGGAGAACGCAGCCCGGTAATATACAAACCCGGCGGAAAATTCTGGGGGCCCACTACTTTACCCTGGATGGCATTTGGTTACAATTTATCTGTTAGTCCATTGCAGACTACTGTGCTATACAACGCCATCGCCAACAACGGCCGCATGATGCGTCCCTACCTGGTAAGCGCGGTAAAGGAAGAAGGTGTACTGTTAAGGGAATTTGAACCTAAAGTGATTGACGAAAATATATGCAGTCCGCTGACGCTGCAACAATTGAAATCATGTCTTGAGGGCGTTTGTACCAACGGTACCGCCAGGGACCTATTTAAAAATACGGCTTATAAAGTTGCAGGTAAAACCGGAACTGCATTGGTGGCGAATGGTAACAGGGGATATGCGGACAAAATATACCAGTCGTCTTTTGCCGGATATTTTCCCGCAGATAACCCGCAGTACACAGTTGTTGTAATCATCAAAAATAAGCCACATGCCGCCATCTACTATGGTGCGGCCGTTGCAGGAACTGTATTCAAGGAAATTTCTGATCGTTTGTACAGCACATACGTTATACAGGGTAATACTGCAGGTACCCTCAGAAAAACAGATAGCAGTTTCTATACCTACACTGGTAACAAACGAGATATGGCAATGGTAAGTTCCCGCCTGGCCCTCCGTTATGTGGACTCTAGCCGTCGCGCGGATGAATGGATAGATCTCAACGCAAGAAACGCAAATATCATTTTCAACCGAAAGGAGGTAAGCAATAGTACGATGCCACAGTTAAAAGGAATGGGATTAAAGGATGTGGTGTACCTGTGTGAAAATATGGGTCTGAAAGTAAATGTAAAAGGAAAAGGACGTGTAGCCGTACAATCCATTTTGCCCGGGCAGATAATCGCCAAAGGGCAGTTGGTAAATGTGGAATTGAATTGAACAACATAAAAACATAGTCGCTGTTTCGACATGTGTATGAAAACACTACAGGACATATTATACAAGGTTCACCTCCAGGAGGTGCAGGGAAGTACGG
This sequence comes from Chitinophagaceae bacterium, assembly GCA_031424835.1. Classification (GTDB taxonomy): domain Bacteria; phylum Bacteroidota; class Bacteroidia; order Chitinophagales; family Chitinophagaceae; genus Sediminibacterium. The sequence continues at coordinate 14,596 of JANPIE010000157.1, read as the reverse complement.
CTGTAAAGGTTGGGTCAATCATTATTGATTCGCGCAATGTAACAGCCGGTTCCGTATTTGTGGCCATCAGGGGCGTGCAATCTGATGGGCATGCCTTTATTGACAAGGCCGTTGCAGCGGGTGCAGTGGCAGTAGTCTGTGAGGATATGCCCTTGGAGAAGTCGGATGCGGTTACCTACCTGCAGGTAACAGACACGCAGGAAGCGCTCGCATACATGGCACATAACTTCTATGGAGAGCCATCGCGCAGGATCAAACTGGTGGGCGTAACAGGCACCAATGGAAAGACAACCATCGCTACCGTGTTGTTCAAACTGTTTACACAACTGGGCTATAAATGCGGCCTTGTTAGTACAGTGCAGAACCAGATAGCAGATACGGTTATACCGGCCACGCATACTACACCCGATGCTGTAAACCTGAATGCCTTACTCAAGCAAATGGCTGATGAAGGTTGCAGCCATGTATTCATGGAAAGCAGCAGCCATGCCATACACCAGCACCGCATAACGGGTTTGCATTTTACGGGAGGCATTTTCAGCAATATCACGCATGACCACCTCGACTACCACAAAACGTTTGAAGAATACATACGCGTAAAGAAAGCATTCTTTGATCATTTACCTGCCGGGGCATTTGCTATATCAAATGCGGATGACAAGCGCGGCGAAGTCATGTTGCAGAACACACCGGCAAAAAAATATTTCTATAGTCTGAAAACAACCGCCGCATTCAAGGGAAAAATCCTTGAGAACGCGTTGACAGGACTGATCATGACAGTTAATGAAAAGGAGGTGCATTTTCGGCTGATAGGCGAGTTCAATGCATACAACCTGCTGGCTGTTTATGGCGCGGCTGTTTGTTTAGGCGAGAACAGTGAAGCGGTACTCACGGCTTTGAGTTTATTAACCGGTGCGGAGGGCAGATTTGATTACATCATCAGTTCAGGAATGATCATTGGTATTGTTGATTACGCGCATACACCCGATGCACTGGAGAATGTTCTGATGACTATTAAGAAATTACGGAAGGGGCATGAGCAGGTAATCACCGTTGTTGGTTGCGGCGGTGACCGCGACACCAGTAAGCGTCCCATCATGGCACAAACAGCCTGTGACCTTAGCGACAGGGTAATCCTTACCAGCGATAATCCGCGGTCCGAGGATCCTGCTGCCATCCTTGCGGATATGGAAAGGGGATTGAACAGCGCTGCAAAAAGAAAATACATATCCATTGCCGACAGGAAAGAAGCGATACGGACAGCAGTGAGTATTGCCAATAAGGAAGATATCATTTTAGTTGCCGGTAAGGGACATGAGAAATACCAGGATATCAAGGGGATCAAGTATCCTTTTGATGATAAGGATGTATTGAAGGAAATGTTTGAATTGTCAGGAAAGTAGTTTGTAGCGCTGCAACTCTCCGGAGTTATGCACTATCAACCATGAACCATTAACCAAAAATATGCTGTACTATTTATTCAACTGGCTAAACAAAGAGTTCCAGGTACCTGGCGCGGGGCTTTTCCAGTTCCTGACATTCAGGATTGCGATGGCAGTGATATTGTCGCTCGTAATAGCAACGGTTTATGGTAAACGAATCATTCTTTACCTGCGCAAAAAACAGATTGGTGAGAGTGTGCGTGAACTGGGGTTGGCAGGTGAAGCATCCAAAAAAGGTACGCCTACCATGGGTGGCATTATCATACTGCTAAGCATATTAATTCCCACGCTCTTGTTTGCCAACCTGGATAAAGTGTACATCAGGTTGATGATACTCTGTACTGTATGGCTGGGAGTGATAGGTTTTCTGGACGATTACTTTAAAATAAGAGCAAGGCAGGCTGCGCTGGAAAAGGGCTTGCCTTATAAAAAGAAAGACAGTGATGGACTTGCAGGTTTGTCAAAGATTATTGGACAGATTGGCCTGAGTATTATCATTGGGGTTACCCTTTATTTCAGTAATGCCGTAACAGTAGAACGGGAAGTGATCACTACGCCACAATCACAGTTGCAGAAAGGTGAGCGCCTGGCTAAAGACACCAACGTGATCGTGCGTACACTGAATGGTGTTGAAAAGAGATTTGTAAAAGTGAAAACACCTATTACAACGATTCCATTTGTTAAGTCACATCAGTTCAATTACAGCAGGCTGGTTAGCTGGATTGGTCCTGGTGCCGAAAAATATACCTGGATAGTTTATATCATTATTGTCATGTTCATCGTAACAGCCGTATCCAATGGCGCTAATCTGACCGATGGACTGGATGGGTTGGCCGCAGGTGTAAGCGCTATTATGGGAGTGGGCATTGGAGTATTTGTATACGTAAGTGGTAACTACATTTTTGCAGATTATTTTGATGTGATGTATATACCCAACCTGGGTGAGCTTTCCATTTTTGTGGGGGCATTTATTGGTGCATGTATCGGCTTCCTTTGGTACAATGCCTATCCTGCCCAGGTATTTATGGGAGATACTGGAAGCCTGGCACTGGGCGGCATCATCGCTTCACTTGCTTTTATTGTTCGCAAAGAATTATTGATACCCATATTCTGCGCAGTGTTTCTGGTAGAGAACCTCAGTGTGATTATGCAGGTTGGCTATTTCAAATACACGAGAAAAAAATATGGGGAGGGACGGCGGTTGTTATTGATGAGCCCCCTGCACCATCATTACCAGAAAAAAGGATACCACGAGAATACGATAGCAGTTCGGTTCTGGATATTAACCGTGATCTGCCTGGTGCTGTCGATTGTTACGCTGAAGATAAGGTGAGGGGGGTCGTGAGGCGTGAATCGTCAGTCGTGAGACGTGAATCGTGAGACGTGAGACGTGAATCGTGAGACGTGAATCGTGAGACGTGAGACGTGAATCGTGAGAGGTGAGAGGTGAGAGGTGAGATGTGAGATGTGAGATGTGAGATGTGAGATGTGAGAGGTGAGATGTGAGATGTGAGATGTGAGTTGTGAGACAGCTTGCAAAGATAGTTACTCACGACTCACGATTGACGTCTCACGAATGCCGTCTCACGATTGACGTCTCACGATTACCCCCTCCGGGGGCTTAAACAAAATGATGAACAAAAAATGAAACACAGGTTAGTCATACTTGGAGCGGGCGAAAGTGGGGTGGGCGCGGCCATCCTGGGAAAAATGCGGGGATATGATGTTTTTGTAAGCGATGGCGGTGCCATCAAGGAAATATACAGGCAGGAATTACTGGAGCATACAATTGATTTTGAAGAGGGGCAGCACACCGATGAAAAAATTCTGAACGCGACAGAAGTAATGAAGAGTCCGGGTATACCTGAGAAGAACGAAATGGTGAAAAAGATACGGGCAAATCAGATACCCGTGATCAGCGAGATAGAGCTTGCCTACCGGTTCAAAGGTGAAAGCAGGATTGTGGCCATAACCGGCAGCAATGGAAAGAGTACTACCACTGCGTTGCTGTACCATATCTGCCAGACGGCAGAACTGGATGTAGCGATGGTAGGAAATATCGGGATCTCATTTGCCAGGCAGGTGGCGCTGGATCCCAAAAAATTATATGTGGCAGAGGTGAGCTCTTTTCAACTGGATGATATAAAGGAGTTCCGTGCCGAGGTGGCTGTGTTGCTGAATATTACGGAAGATCATCTTGACAGGTATGATTACCGTTTTGAAAATTATATCGAGAGTAAGTTTCGCGTGATAGAGAACCAGACGGAAGACGATTTTTTTATTTACTGTGAAGATGACCCGGTGCTGATGCAAAAACTGGCTTTACTAACCATCCATACTAACCCATTACCATTCTCTATGAAACACGAAGTAAAAAAAGGCGGCTACATCAAGGGCGACCAGATGATGCTGAGAATCCAGGAAGAAAGAGTCAGCATGAGCATTTATGACTTTGCCCTGAAAGGTAAACACAACAACTACAACACCATGGCAGCAGGCATTGCAGCATCAACCCTCGGTATCCGAAAGGAGAAGATCCGGGAGGCAGTGAAGAATTTCCACAGCCTGGAACACAGGATGGAATTTATTGCGATGGTACGCGGAGTTGAGTTTATCAACGACAGTAAAGCTACCAATGTGAACAGTACCTGGTTTGCACTGGAAAGCATGAACAAGCCTACGATATTGGTATTGGGTGGTACCGATAAGGGTAATGATTATACACTGATAGCGGAACTGGTAAAAGAAAAGGTTAAAGCCATCGTGTGCATGGGGTTAGATAATAAAAAAATCATAGAGGCCTTCAGGGATATTGCACCGGTGATGGTGGAAACGGATTCGGCAAAGAAAGCGGTAAATGCTTCTTTTAAACTGGCAACCAAGGGTGATGTGGTATTGTTAAGCCCCGCCTGTGCAAGTTTTGACCTTTTCAAAAACTATGAGGACAGGGGCACGCAGTTTAAGAATGCAGTGAAGGAATTATGAATAGGTATAAATTACGAGGTACACAGGACGAATGCAATGCAGGGGACTGAATAGCTCCCGCTTCAATTTTTTTCAAATGAGTGAGCCCAAAGACACATTATTCTCACAGATTCCCAGTATCACGGGCGTGCGCGGCCAGATAGTTGACCGTACCCGCGGTGATAAATATATATGGGGCATCGTGGTGTTGTTATCATTGATATCCATTCTTGTGGTTTACAGTGCCACCGGAACGCTGGCTTATAAAATGTACAAAGGCAATACCAATGTTTATCTTTTCAAGCAGGTATCCTTTTCAATGGTAGGGTTACTGCTCATCTATTTTCTCCATCGTATCAACTATACTATTTTTTCAAAAGTGGCCACGATTTTGTTTCTTTTATCCATTCCGCTTTTGTTGTACACTTTATTCTTTGGCGCCAGGATCAATGATGGCAGCCGATGGATAAAATTACCCATCATCAACATGACCATACAGAGCAGTGACCTGGCCAAGCTGGCACTGTTCATGTATATTTCGCGCCTGTTAAGTAAGAAGCAGGCAACCATCAAGGATTTCAAAAAGGGATTTATACCAGTGGTCGTACCGGTATTGATTATTTGCGCCCTGATCATGCCCGCTAACTTATCAAATGCACTACTCACCGGGGCCACTGCATTGTTGCTTATGTTCATCGGGCGTGTTAGCCTGAAACATATTTTTATGACAATAGCTGTGGCATTGATACCTGTGGCCATCATCGTAATGGTGGCTATGGTTACCTATGACGGTGCACAGAAAGCAGATGCCGCAGCAAAAACCGGGATGGCTGAAAAAGCGAAAACCTATGGGCGTTTTGGCACCTGGGTAAAACGGGTGCAGGATTTTATGTACGCCAAAGACAGTGAAACCCCTTACCAGGTACAACAAGCGAAGATCGCTATCGCAAATGGTGATATACTGGTGGGGTTGGGTCCGGGTAACAGCCGCCAGCGCAATTTTCTGCCGCAGGCCTACAATGACTTTATTTATTCCATCATCATAGAGGAATATGGATTACTGGGTGGCGCATTCATGATCTTTATATACCTCGTCTTCCTTTTCCGTTGCATCCGGATATTCCGGCGCTGCCCTTACGCATTCGGCGCGTTTCTTGCATTGGGGCTGAGCTTTACCTTGGTGATACAGGCAGTGGCGAATATGGCTGTAAACGTAAACCTTGTTCCTGTTACAGGTGTAACACTTCCGCTGGTGAGCATGGGTGGCAGTTCTTTCTTATTTACCTGCGGGGCCATAGGAATTATTTTAAGTGTAGCAAGAAATGTTGAGCAACTGGAAGGAAAAGAACCCGTGCTGGCCCCGGCGCCAACCATTACTCCTGAAGTTAAACCCATCGAACAAACTTAATGGCAGAAAATACAAATATCGCCAAACCCAGATACCAGTTCAGCGGCCGTATCATCATTGCGGGTGGCGGCACCGGTGGCCATATATTTCCTGCTATAGCCATCGCTAACGCATTGAAAGAGCTGGCTCCGTCTGTTAAAATACTGTTTGTAGGTGCAAAAGGGAAAATGGAAATGGAGAAAGTCCCGCAGGAGGGGTATACGATTGAAGGACTCGATATCACCGGACTTGACCGGCAATCATTGCTGAAGAATGTAGCGTTGCCCTTCAAATTATTGAAAAGCTTTTTCCAGGTAAGAAGTATCATTAACCGTTTCAACCCTTCTGCCGTTATAGGTGTTGGGGGATATTCTTCATTCCCGGTTCTTCGGTATGCACAGTCCGTGGGGATAGATACATTTATTCACGAAAGCAATTCTTTTGCCGGCAAAAGCAATATCTACCTGGGAAAACAGGCAACCAAAATTTTTGTGGCTACCAACGGGATGGAAAAATTTTTTCCCAGGCAAAAGATCATGCTCACAGGAAACCCCGTTCGAAAGGCGATAGCGGAATCAACGGTTACCAAAGAAGAAGCCTGCCGTTTTTTTGGATTGGATCCTTCCGTAACAACGATACTGGCAGTAGGGGGCAGCCTGGGTGCAAGAAGCATCAATGAGGCACTTGCATCGCAGCTTGGCCATTTCGAAAAGAATAACCTGCAATTAATCTGGCAAACGGGTAAAACCACTGCCACGGAATATATAAGCAAAGGCGCGGGTAATAAAAATATTTGGGTAAATGATTTTATCGCGGAAATGCATATGGCTTATGCAGCGGCCGATATCGTGATCAGCCGTGCAGGTGCAATGGCGGTTACTGAACTCTGTGTAGTAGGTAAGCCCGCAGTTTTTGTGCCCTATCCACTCGCCGCCGAGGACCACCAGACCTCCAATGCCATGGACCTTGTAAACAGAGACGCCGCCCTGATGGTAAAAGACAGGGACGCAAATGAAAAACTGGTAAACACGGTGGTAGAGCTGTCAAAGAATCCCACATTGATGGCGAACCTTCATAAAAATATACATGCACTCGCCGTCCGTAACGCTGACGAAGTGATCGCTAACGAAATTTTACAAACTATCCTGTGAGTAAACTAACTGAAATAAAGAAAATTTACTTTATCGGTATCGGGGGCATCGGTATGAGTGCGCTTGCCCGTTATTTTCTTTCAAGAGGCGTATCCGTTAGTGGCTATGATCGTACGTCCACGCCTTTGACGCAAGAACTGGAAGCTGCCGGTATCCCTATACATTATGAAGAAAGACTTGATCTTATTCCGAAGGAAGTGGATGCGGTTGTGTATACGCCAGCCGTTCCTGCCCTGCACGCAGAACTGGTTTACTATCGCGGGCATGGATACACAGTAGTGAAGCGAAGTGATGTTTTGCAATGGATTACTGAGAGTTCCTTCAATATTTGCGTGGGTGGTACACACGGCAAGACTACGGTTACGTCCATGACCGCGCATTTGCTGCGACACTCAGGGTATGGTTGCAACGCATTTCTAGGCGGCATTGCAGCGAACTACCAAACCAATTTCTGGAGCAGTGAACGCAACGTAGTCGTTGTGGAAGCTGATGAATATGACCGGAGTTTTTTGAAACTGGTTCCGGATATGGCGGTAATCACTGCAATGGATCCGGATCATTTAGACATCTATGGCACACCCGAAGAAGTGGAGAATGCCTTTGTGCAATTCTCGCAGAAGTTGAAACCGGGCGGATGCCTGATCACAAAATATGGGTTAAAGCGCCAGGAAGAACTAAGGGCGGTGCATAAATACACGTATAGTTTTAACGATACACGCGCTGATGTGCATGTCACTAACCTGAAAGTAATTAATGGCAGTTACCGGTATGATGTGGTCCATTCCAAATGGACCCTCCATGATGTAATCCTGCATATGGGCGGGCTGCACAATATTGAAAATTCCTTGGCAGCTATTGCTGTTGCCAAGCACCTGCATATAGAAGACGATAAGATCAAGGCTGCTGTGGCGGATTTTAAAGGCGTACACCGCCGATTTGAATACGCCCTTAAAAACCCTGACCATATATTAATAGATGATTATGCGCATCATCCCGAAGAATTGCGTGCCCTGCTCAGTGGGGTAAAAAGCATTTTTGAAAACGAGAGAATTGTGCTGGTGTTTCAGCCGCACCTGTTCAGTCGAACAAACGACCTCGCCGACGAATTTGCCCGAAGCCTTGACATGGCTGACGAAGTGATCTTGCTGCCAATTTACCCTGCCCGGGAATTACCGATGGAAGGCGTTACCAGCGAGTTGTTATTGGGAAAGATGACCCTTTCTGCAAAGCAGGTGTTGGATAAAGCGGATATGAAAAAGTGGATGACAAAACACAGGCCCAGGCTGGTGGTAATGGCAGGAGCCGGCGATATAGATGCATTGGTGCAGCCTGTTAAAGAAATACTCGAGCAAAAATGAGTACTAGGAGATACAACTGGAAAAAAATACTGGCGCGTACCGCCTGGGTACTCGCGGGCGCCGGCACCATCGTGTTGTTTGGTGCAGCCATGTACAAAAAAAACCAGAAAACCTGTACGGATATCCGCATTGAGATTACGGGTGCAGAGAAACATATGTTTATTGACGAAAAGGATGTGCAGGATATGCTGAACGCGGCAGGCAGGGTAGATGGTGCCGAACTATCATCGCTTAACCTGCGCGCAATGGAAATGATGGTGGAAAGAAATTTATGGGTTAAGAATGCGGAGATGTTCGTGGATAACCAGCGTATTCTCCAGGTTCGCATCGAAGAGCGACAGCCCGTGGCAAGGGTATTTACTGTGGGTGGAAATTCCTTTTATGTAGACAGCAACGCCCTCCGGCTACCGCTTAGTGAAAAAATATCTGCGCGTGTGCCCGCGTTTACCGGGTTTCCATCAGATAATCCTGTCTTGGCGAAGCCCGACAGCGCCTTGTTGCGCGGAATCGTAACACTGGGGAAATTTATACTGGCTGATTCTTTCTGGATGGCCCAGACCGCCCAGCTGGATATTACACCACAGTCAACTTTCGAGATGATTCCGGTTCTGGGCGATCATATCGTATCACTGGGAAACGCTGACAACCTGGACAGTAAGTTCAGGAGACTTTATACTTTTTACCGCAAAGCCTGGCTGCAAAACGGGATCAATACCTATGAGCGCCTTGACGTGCAGTACAATAACCAGGTAGTGGCCGTCAGAAAAGGAACGGCCCGCGCCTTGGTGGATTCTGCGCGTGCGCATGCAATCATGAACGGAATGATGCCGGCCCTGCCAGGTTTGAATGACAGCAGTCATGTTGTTCCGGAAGCCAGTATATCCGCACCTGTGGTGGTGCGGGATACAGCGCAGGTAAAGAAACAGCGCATGGCAGCTGCGCCATCTGTTAACAAAACAAATTCTGCCGCTGTAACAAACAATAAAACAGCAGCACAACCGTTATCGAAGGGGAAAAAACCAGTAGCGACGGTACAGAAGGAGAAGGTGGTGAACCCGGCCGCAAAAAAACAGGCAAAAGCAGTTATGAAAAAGTCATGAGGCATGAATCGTGCGTCAAAACTCCTCACTAACTCACAACTGACGATTGACGGCTCACGATTGAAAAGCGACACACAGGACACACAACTATAATCGACCTAACAACTAAAACACAAAATTATGAATCACAATGACGCGCCTATCATTGTTGGTCTGGACATCGGAACTACCAAAATAGCGGCTATTGCGGGAAGGAAGAATGAATACGGTAAACTCGAGATACTCGGGTTTGGCCGTGCCAACAGTAACGGTGTACAGCATGGCCAGGTGCTGAACATCGATCAAACCATCAAAGCTATCCAGCAGGCGCTGGAGAACTGTTATGAAAGCAATCCGGATCTTGAGATCAGCGAAGTCTATGTTGGCATCGCGGGTCACCATATCAAGAGCCTGCAAACGCGTGGCGATATCGTTCGGCATGATCCCGATACCGAAATTAAGCGGCCGGAAATCGAACAACTGGTAAACAACCAGCGCAAAACATTCATTCCTGCCGGTGACCAGATCATCGATGTGATACCGCAGGACTTTCATGTAGACAATATCCAGAACATCAAGGATCCCGTTGGATACAATGGCGTGAAAGTGGGTGCGAATTTCCATATCATTACGGGCGATCGTAATGCCATCCGCAACATTAACCGTTCTGTGGAAAGAAGTGGATTGGTTACAAAAGACCTGGTGCTGCAGCCATTGGCATCTGCCAGTGCGGTGATGAGTGAAATAGATATGGAAGCGGGTGTAGCCATCCTTGATATTGGTGGTGGTACAAGCGACCTTGCCGTTTTCTATGAAGGCATATTGAAGCATACTGCAGTCATACCGTTTGGCGGCGAAAACATTACCAATGATATCCGTATGGGGCTGGGTGTATTAAAGAGCCAGGCTGAGGCGATGAAAGTGCAGTTCGGCAGTGCATTGGCGGATGAAGCAAAAACAAATGCCTACATCACTATTCCGGGTTTAAAAGGAATGCCCGCTAAAGAGATCAGTGTTAAAAATCTGGCGGGTATCATACAGGCTAGGATGAGCGAGATACTGGATTTTGTAACCTATCACCTCAAACAGGTGGGGCTGGACAGCAGGGCGCTGAACGGTGGCATCATACTTACCGGTGGGGGTTCGCAATTGAAACACCTGATACAGTTAACAGAATATACCACGGGTCTCAATGCACGTATCGGTCTGCCCAATGAGCACCTGGCACCCAACCATATAGATGAACTGAAGAAGCCCATGTATTCAACCTGTATAGGCCTGATCCTAAAAGGGTACAGTGATTATGATCATAAATACAAGGAATTCACAGAGAAATTCAAGAAAGTGGAAGTGCCTAAAAAGCTGACCGTTGAGAATACAGGTGTTACCGCAGAAGCAGCGCCGGCGTCGGTTTCAGTGGATGTGACTGCACGGAAACAGAAGTTCTGGGACAAGTTCAAGAATAACCTGATAGATCTCTTTAAAGAAGAAGAAGACCACATGATAAAATAAATGGGTACATGTTGCCGTTTGTATATATATAAGTGTGTTTGAAACCCGTTAATTCATTTAAAAATCATAGTTATGATTCATTTCGATCTGCCCAAACAGAAATCTTCCATCATTAAAGTATTGGGTGTGGGAGGTGGAGGAAGCAATGCGGTCAATTTCATGTTTGAACAGAATATCGAAGGCGTTGATTTCATTATCTGCAATACAGACGCCAAAGCCATAGAACAAAGCAAAATTCCTAACAAGATCCAGCTGGGGCCGCATCTTACGCAGGGCCTGGGCGCAGGCGCTAACCCCGAAGTAGGTAAACTGGCAACGGAAGAATCACTTGATGAAATCAGGCGAATCCTGGAAGTAAATACCAAGATGGCTTTTATCACAGTAGGCATGGGCGGCGGAACCGGAACCGGGGGTGCACCCATTATTGCGCAGATCTGTAAAGAACTGGGTATTCTTACCGTGGGTATAGTTACCACACCCTTTGGTTTTGAAGGGCCACGCCGACACCAGCAGGCCGAGCAGGGTATCAGCCAACTGAAACCTTATGTAGATACTTTACTGGTCATCAGCAATGACAAATTGCGTATGCAGTATGGTAATCTAAAAATGAAAGAAGCATTTTCCAAGGCCGATAATGTGCTGGCCACTGCAGCAAAATGTATCACGGATATCATTAACAGCCGTGGCCATATCATTGTGGATTTTGCAGATGTATGTACCGTTATGAAGAATGGCGGTGTTGCCATACTGGGAAAAGCGGAAGTGGAAGGCGATGACCGGGCGCAACGTGCCATCGAGGAAGCACTGGCTTCTCCATTGCTGAACGATAACGACATCAAAGGCGCCAAATGGATACTGATCAATATCAACAGCGCAGAAGGTGAGCATGAGTGTACCATGGATGAACTGGAAGTGATCAACAATTACCTGCGCATGCAGGCAGGCGAGTACACCGATGTGATTGTGGGCATGGGCTACGATGCCAGCCTTGATAAAAAAATCGGTATCACTTTGATCGCTACCGGTTTTGAGCATAAAGATCCTTTTTCAAAACCTGTTGCCACAAAAAAACCGGAAGCGCAACCTGAGAAAATAGTGATGCTGCTCGAAACAGAAGCAACCAAACCGGTTGTGGAAGCCGTAGCTCCTGTTGCAGAAGTGAAGCCCGAACCGCAACCCGATCCGTTCGCGCCCAGTATGCACGAGGCAATGCCACTGGAATCGATGTTGAGTATTTTTGGAAAAGCCTCTGAACATACGCCCGTTTCCCGTGCGGAGTCAGAGGAGAAAGAGACAAGCGTTTTACAATTTGAACTGAGTACGGAAATAACGGGAGAGGTAAAAGTGGAAATACCCGTAGTAGAAGTGCATGTGCCTAAAACGGCACTGGAGGAAATGATGGATTTCCAGGTGAGTGACCAGCCCTCTCAACCCGTTTCCTATGTTCCCGGTCTTCTCAGTAAGCCTACAAATATTTATGCAGAGCCCGAGATGCCGTCCGCGGCCGCACCAGTTGCAGAATGGAAACAACCCGAACCTGTGATGGAGCAAAAACCGGCTGCGCCAGAGACCAAACCAGAGGAGCCCGGTATGCAATTGGTTATGAAAGAATCCGTTGAACGACCTGTGGTTCCACAGCAGCCGGCTCCTATGTCCGCTTTCGAGGACGATTGTATGGATGAAGTGGAAGAGCAGCGGAAAAGAGCAGCGGAAAGAATACAAAAACTCCGCAATCTTTCCTTCAATATGAATAATGCCGCTGATGCCAATAATGAATTTGATGCAGTGCCGGCTTATGTTCGTCGCAATATGGAATTGTTTGGCAGCACACTCACATCGGTAGAAAATTTTTATAGTAAATACACCGTAAATAAAGACGAGAACGACCAGACGCAGATATCTACCATTAATACCTTTCTCGATGGAAAAAAGCCTGACTAACCCTTGCTTGCTATAATTCGTGTGTTTTAACCTGGTGATTTTAGTTGTGACCCCCGATGTAAGTCGGGGGTTTTTGTGAATATCGAATATCGAATATTGAACAGGGAACAGGGAATAGGGAATAGATGAACATGGAGCAGATGAACCGGGAGCAGATGAACAGGCAGCAGATGTGCGGGGAGCGGATGAGCAGGGAACGGGGGTAAGAACTCGCACGCGGACTTGCGAGAGCTGCAAACTGTGGATATGAAACAAGTATTTTCAAACCTTTTCTAAACCTACCTGTTATCACCCTATGGCTACAATACTTATCACCGGGGGTACCGGCCTGGTTGGGACGCGGTTAACGGAGATGTTAGCGGGTGGCGGATATGACGTAGTGATACTTACGCGCAACCCGGCTAACATAAATGAAAATCGCGCCGGGGTAAGGTATGCGGAATGGGACCTGGAAAAGCAGACAATTGACAGGAAAGCCATTGAAACGGCGGACCATGTTATTCACCTTGCAGGCGCAGGCGTTGCCGACAAACGCTGGAACGAAAAAAGGAAACAGGAAATCGTTAATAGCCGTACACAAAGCAGCGCACTGCTTGTGCGGGCGCTCAGGGAAATTCCCAATAACGTTGAAACCGTTGTAACTGCTTCGGCAATTGGCTGGTATGGGGCGGATACAAAGACCAGCCGTAAAGAGGGATTTGCAGAGACCGCTCCCGCTGATGAGGCTTTTCTTGGGCAAACCTGCAGGCTATGGGAGGAGAGTATAGAACCTGTGACCATGCTTGGCAAGCGGCTTGTTACTCTCAGAACCGGTATCGTATTGAGTTCTGCAGGCGGGGCTTTGCAGGAATTCGTAAAGCCACTGAAGTTCGGTGTAGCGACTATACTGGGTGATGGAAAACAGGTGATTAGCTGGATCCAGGTTGATGACCTTTGCCGGATGTATCTATGGGCCATTGAAAACAAACAGGTGAGCGGGGTTTACAATGCTGTAGCCCCCGCACCGGTTACCAATAAACAACTAACACTGGCACTGGCCGAAAAATTGCGCGGCAAATATTACGTACCCCTGCACGTGCCCTCCTTCGTTTTAAAAATCGTTATGGGAGAAATGAGCATTGAAGTATTAAAAAGTGCAACCGTAAGCTCATCCCAAATTGAAGCCACCGGGTTTAAATTTCTTTATCCGGATATTTTAAGTGCTTTGGAAATCTCTCTGTGAACTCCGTGGATATCCGTGCCTCCTCTGTGTTAAAACCTCGCTTCGGGCATATGAGGATACAGAGACACGGTTTTTTCAACACAGCGTCACGGAGATCCACAGAGTTCACAGAAATTAGAGGTCCCTCTTCCTGTGAACGGCGTAGCAGATCAGCCAGATAGCTGTAGTAAGCAAAATGGTGTAGACCACATGTTCGGGCACCAATCCCAATGCACGGTCATATCCGGCTTTTGCATCCTTGCCGAACCTTCCGAAGAATGCAGGCGAAGGAAGCAGGCGATCTGACATTTCAAAGGGCAGGAACCTTCCAATATCATTCATTTTGAAACGCGCATAGGTACTGGCTATGTTTTCAATGATCAGGTAGTAGAATACAAAAATGCCCAACGCTATAAATGCTTTCTTGATCAGGTATCCCAATAGAAATGCGATACTCAATTGCGAAAAGGTCTGTAACAGGAAAAGTGGAATGTATTGTAATTGCAGGTGCCATTGAAACAGGCTGCTGCTGTCTGCATAAATACCAAACGCAGTTGCCAC
>JANPIE010000156.1:0-7894 GCA_031424835.1 Chitinophagaceae bacterium | reverse complement strand
TTCAATACCTTTTGTATCCCAGGGTTTGCTTTGTTCTACCGGGCCAAGAAACATTTCATACATCCGGAATGTATCAGCGCCGAATTTGTGAACAAGATCATCCGGATTGACAGTGTTGAATTTGGATTTGGACATTTTTTCTGTTTCGGCACCGCAGATAAACCTCACCCCCGACCCCTCTCCACCCGCGGAGAGGGGGGTATTGACCCCGTCTTCGCAAATAAAAATGGCGTTGGCATATTCGCCATTGCGCCATTTTCTACATTCTTTGATATCCAGTTCAAATCCATCTACAATATTTACATCAACGTGCAATGGTATTATCTTATGCTTTTGACTTAGGATTTTCACATTAGGAGGCAACGAGAGTAATGCCAATGTTACTGCATTCTCCACCTGGCTTACAACTTCTGGCGAATTGCTTTCATATAATTCAACTAAGCTCTTCGAAATCAAAATATGCGGGAATGTTGGATTTTTTTCAACACTCTCAATGGTAGGAGAAACTTTATAAATAAATCTGGAACTGCCCTGTATCATCCCCTGGTTCAGCAATTTCCTGAACGGTTCATCAAAACCGATATGACCAAGATCATAAAGGGCCTTGGTCCACATACGGCTGTATAACAAATGCCCTACCGCATGCTCTGTTCCCCCTATATAGAGATCCACCTGGTTCCAGTAGTCGCTGACTTTTCTATCACAAAACGATTTGTCGTTATGCGGGTCCATGTAACGGATAAAATACCAGCTACTGCCTGCATACCCCGGCATGGTATTCGTTTCCAGTTCGCGCGCCACCCATTCGGGGATATTGGCCAGCGGGCCCTCACCCTCCGGACCAGCACTATAGCTTTCCACTACTGGTAATACCAGTGGCAACTCCGTTTCGGGTAAAGGAACGGCAATACCCTTCTTCCATTGTATTGGAAAAGGCTCGCCCCAGTAACGCTGGCGGCTGAATGCGGCATCGCGCATTTTGTAATTGACCTTGCGTTTACCGATGCCCATTTCTTCCAGCTTACTAATCACGATACCAATGGCTTCACGCATCACGGTTCCATCCAGGAAGCCGCTGTTGCTGAGTGTTGCATCTTTGGTGGGGTTGGCATCTTCACCGTTATAATGTTCCCCGATGATATTGGTTATGGGGATATTGAAATGTCTTGCGAATTTATGATCACGCTCATCACCACATGGCACGCCCATAATGGCGCCGGTACCATAACCGGCCAAAACGTACTCCGATATCCAGATGGGGATCTGTCTACCGTCAAAAGGATTTACTGCGTATGACCCGGTAAAACATCCGCTGATCTTTTTCTCCGCCTGTCGCTCACGGTCGCTGCGGCTTTTAACATAGGCGATATAGGTTTCCACCTCATTTCGCTGTTCCTCCGTCGTAATTCCTTCGATCAGCCCATGCTCGGGTGCGATCACCATAAAATCAACACCGAAAATGGTGTCGGGGCGGGTGGTGTAGACGGTGAGGCGTGAGTTGGCTGTTGATTGATCCCTCACGCCTGACGACTCAGGATTGACGTCTGGCGTCTGACGACTGACGATGTTAAAATCTATTTCCGCTCCATAGGATTTGCCGATCCAGTTCGTCTGCATTTCGGTCATAGCTTCGCTGAACTCGATAGTTTGCAGGCCTTCCAGTAAGCGATCGGCATATTCCGTGATGCGGAGATACCATTGCCTCAGTTTCTTCTTAACCACGGGATATCCTCCCCTTTCACTAACACCGTTGACTACTTCATCATTCGCCAGTACGGTTCCCAGGGCTTCGCACCAGTTTACTTCACCATATCCGCAGTAGGCCAGGCGATACAGCATAAGGATATCCTGTTGCTGTTTTTCAGAAAAAGTTTTCCATTCCGCAGCGCTGAAATGCACCGAAGCATCGCCCGGGCAGGCATGCACACTGTTTCCATTCATTTCAAAATCAGCAACCAAAAGCGCTATGCTTTCAGCCTTATTCGTTAAGCGACTAAAAAAACTATTGAACAACTGTAAAAAGATCCACTGCGTCCATTTATAATATTTTTCATCAGAAGTGCGAACCTCTCGGTGCCAGTCATAGCTGAAACCGATATTATCCAGTTGTTTTCGAAAATTATTGATGTTCCGCTCGGTACTTACGGCGGGATGAATGCCATGTTCGATGGCATATTGTTCTGCGGGCAATCCAAATGCATCATAGCCCATAGGGTGAAGAACGTTGAACCCTTTTAACCTTTTGAAACGGCTGAAAATATCAGAAGCGATATACCCCAATGGGTGGCCCACATGCAATCCCGCCCCACTGGGATAAGGGAACATGTCAAGCACATAATACTTTGGCCTGTTACTTTCATTACTTACCCGGTAAGCGCCGGAGGCTTTCCAGTGGTCCTGCCATTTTTTTTCTATCTGTCTGAAATTGTATTCCATATACCCTGCCCCAAAAGGTGCTTATTTATTTTTATAAAAACATATTCTCTTTGTGGCTTTACTTCGTAGCGCCTTTACGTGAAACCTGCCGCCACGAATGTTGCAGTACAAGTGTGCGACGCAAGAAAGCCGGGAAAAGTTCCAGTTGAGGGGTCCAAAATAATCCTAACAGTTCTTTAACCCCTTGCCCGCCGGGAATGCTCTATTTTTCAACGGCAAAAATTAATCGTCAGAGAGCTGCAAATGTAAGTGTTTAGGCCTCAAAACCGTACATTTGCCTCACCCCGGCCCTCTCCATCCCGATGTACCCGGGAGAGAGGGAGTTTAAACTTTTTAAAAAATGGCAAGTAGCGGAAAATCGTCTCTGAAGCGCAGCAAACCCAATTACATTTACAGTATTGTGGGGGTGGCGCTGGTTTTACTGATCATGGGTATTATGGGTTGGTTCTTCCTGAACATCAGTTCAGTGGGCAATGCATTTAAGGAAGATATCCGGATGAGCGCTTACCTGCGAACACTAAACAAGGATACGATCGGTCAGATACAGCAGTTTATTGCCAGCAGGCCCTACGCCAAGAATGTTACCTATGTAGATAAGAATTCCGCAAAGCAGATCTGGAACAAAGAGAACAACGAAGACTGGGCAAAAATTCTTGACGTGAACCCTTTGCCTGAGAGTATTGATTTTTACGCGAAAGCTGATTATGTAAACAGCGACAGTCTCACAAAAATTTCTACTGAATTGATGTCGGCCTATGGTAACCAGATCACCGACCTGCAATACCCGCACAACCTGGTAACCAACCTGAATGAACGCGCATCCAAGATCGGGTTGATCTTCCTGGTGGTTGCGGTGATACTGTGCATCATTGTTATCTTCAGTATTGATAATACGATCCGCCTGGCCATGTTCAGTAACCGCTTCCTGATCAAAACCATGCAGATGGTGGGTGCCACACGCGGGTTTATTTCCAAACCGCTCAACATACGGGCGCTGGTGAACGGACTGATCAGTTCGGCCATAGCGATCATTTTATTGTTCATGCTGATTGGCTGGGCAGAGAGCCAGTTCCCGCAATTAAAAGCGATCCGTGATATCAAACTCACGATCATACTTTTCGGCGGACTGATCGTCCTCGGTGTAGGTATATCCGTATATAGTACCCATAGAAGTGTGTTGAAATATTTAAAAATGAAACTCGACGACCTTTATTAGTTGGAAGTTTGGAGTCTTTAGTCTGGAGTAAGAGCTCCCAGGCATAAAACTACCAACCATAACGAACTATACACCTATAACAACCAAAGACTACAGACAAAAGACCACAGACAAAATAAACCCCTTACTATGGTAAACCTAAAACACCCCGAAAACTCTCCTTTATTTACAAAAGACAATTATACCTGGATGATCATTGGTGCCGCAGTGATTGCATTGGGCATGTTCCTGATGAGTGGCGGCAAGAGTGAAGATCCGAATGTATTTGACACCAAAGAAGTATATGGAACTGTGCGCATTACGATAGCACCCATACTCATCCTGATTGGCCTGGGTATTGAAGTGTATGCAATCTTTAAAAAGGGGAAGAGAGTTGAGAATTGACAGTTATGAGTTATGAGTTTATGGGAGCGGCTTTGCCGCTTTTTTTATGCGTAGGCAAATCCCTACATTTACGTATCAACTCCAAACTCATAACTCATAACTCATAACTCATAACTCTAAACTCTTCCCATGTCTTTGTTTGAAGCCGTTATCATCGCCATTGTTGAAGGCATTACCGAGTTTCTGCCCGTTTCTTCTACGGGTCATATGATCATTACCAGTTCTGTACTGGGTATCGGAAAGGATGATTTTACCAAACTGTTTGAAGTGGCGATCCAATTGGGTGCGATTCTGTCTGTAGTGGTTTTATACTGGAAAAAATTTGTTGCCTTTAACAAGATCTCTTTTTATATCAAATTGGTCATCGCGGTATTACCAGCGCTCGCACTAGGCGCTGTATTCTCTGACAGGATTGATGAACTGCTGGAAAGCCCGCTAACGGTGGCTATTACTATGCTTGCGGGAGGCGTGGTGCTGCTGTTCATAGATTCGCTTTTTAAGAAGCCCGCAGTTGACAAAGAGGAAAACATCAGCTATACAAAAGCATTTATCATAGGTATCTGGCAATGCCTGGCTATGATACCCGGCACCAGCAGAAGTGCTGCCAGTATCATTGGTGGTATGCAACAGAAACTTACGCGGAGCCTGGCCGCAGAATTCTCTTTTTTTCTTGCCGTACCAACTATGGCGGCGGCCACGGGCTACAAACTATTGAAAGCATATAAGGATCACCCGGAGATGCTGGCGAATACCGATAACCTTGTTGCATTGGCTGTGGGAAATGTTGTTGCTTTTATTGTGGCCATGCTGGCGATCAAATTCTTTATCGGCTTTCTACAGAAACATGGGTTCCGATTGTTTGGATGGTACCGGGTAATTGCGGGGACAGTGCTTTTGGTACTGGTACTTACCGGGTATTTGAAGTGATTGTTTGCCATAGGTTTCACAGATGGGTACAGATGAAATCCGTGTTAGTCTGTGAAATCTGTGGCAATAAAAAACCACTATCTTTAAAACACCAAAATCAACTGCATGCAAACCGCATCCAAAAAGGTAGTTAACGGCTGGGCCATGTATGATTGGGCCAACAGCGTGTATAACCTGGTAATTACCTCTACCATCTTTCCCGCCTATTATGAAGCCGTAAGCGGTGATGGCAATGATGCCACATCCGTTGACACTGTACGTTTGTTTGGAAGAGAATTTGTCAATACCTCCTTGTATCAATATGCTTTGGGTGTTGCGTTTATTGTGGTGGCGCTTTTATCACCATTACTTTCGTCAATAGCCGATTACAAAGGCAATAAAAAAACATTTCTTTTCTTTTTCTGTACCATGGGCAGCATAGCCTGCAGCGCCATGTACTTTTTTGACAGCAGTAACCTGGCCTATGGACTACTCTGCCTGGTGATCGCATGCATAGGCTACTGGAGCAGCGTGGTTTTTTACAATTCTTATTTACCCGAGATTGCCGCGCCGGAGGACCAGGACAAGATCAGCGCGAAAGGATTTGCGAGAGGGTATGTGGGCAGTGTGATTTTACAGGTCATCTGTTTTGTATTCGTTTTGATGCCCGATACTTTTGGCATTACTACCGGCAAAGCCTCCCAGATTTCCTTCCTGCTGGTGGGCATTTGGTGGTGGGGGTTTGGACAGTTCTCGCTTAGCCGATTGCCAAAAGGCATACCCATTGCCAAAGCATCTGACCGTGGCAGTGTGTTCACCCATGGTTACAAAGAACTGAGCAAAGTATGGGGCCAGGTAAAACAGTTGCCGGTATTAAAAAAGTATTTAGGGGCTTTCTTTTTTTACAATATGGGCGTTCAAACAGTAATGCTCGCCGCAACGCTTTATGGAAAAAGCGAACTGAACATTCCCACAACCAACCTGATCATTGCCATACTGATTATACAACTGGTTGCCATACCGGGCGCCTTTGCCATTGCGAGGCTTTCCGATAAAATCGGCAACTTCAAAGCACTGATGCTCACGGTTTCACTATGGATCGTATTGTGTGTGATCGGTTATCTTTTACCCCGGGATGGCATTTATGAATTTTATGGATTAGCGGTTTTGGTGGGTTTTGTTATGGGAGGCATACAGGCGCTAAGCCGCAGTACCTATGCCAAGCTGATGCCCGAAACAAAAGACACTACTTCCTTCTTCAGTTTTTTTGATGTAACCGAAAAGATTGCCATTGTCATCGGCATGTTTAGTTTTGGTTTTATCAATGAACTGAGTGGCTCCCAGCGGAATTCTGTGCTAGCCCTGGTAGTTTTCTTTGTCATTGGCCTGATACTGCTCATCTTTGCAGCCAGGAGCCAGCAAAAACAGGCCCGGGCGGTCTCATGAAATTATACACGGTCAATAGTGGTTTTTTTAAGCTGGATGGCGGAGCTATGTTTGGTGTGGTGCCCAAAAGTCTCTGGAATAAGCTCAACCCGGCCGATGCGAACAATATGTGTTCCTGGGCCCTGCGGTGTTTATTGATAGAAGACGGCAAGCGCCTGATCCTTGTAGACAATGGCATGGGGGATAAACAGGATGCCAAATTCTTTGGTCACTATTTCCTGCATGGCAATGATACGCTGGATGCCTCACTGGCGAATCATGGTTTCAGCAAGGACGATATCACGGATGTGTTCCTTACCCATCTTCATTTTGATCATTGCGGCGGTAGTATTGTAAGGGAAGGAGATAAACTGGTACCGGCTTTTAAAAACGCGGTGTACTGGAGCAACCAGGATCATTGGAATTGGGCAGTGAAACCCAATGACCGCGAGAAAGCTTCTTTCCTGAAAGAAAATATTCTGCCCATACAGGAAAGCGGCCAGCTTAGTTGGGTTCCTGTTCCGGCAGCGAATGAAGACAAACTGGGCACCACTGCATTCAGCGATACCATTTCCATTCGCTTCGCCAGCGGGCATACGGATAAAATGATGCTCCCTCAAATACAGTACAAAGGCAGGACCATTGTGTATATGGCCGACCTGCTGCCATCAGTGGCGCACCTGCCCATGCCCTATATTATGGCATATGATATGTTCCCGCTTACTTCACTTACAGAAAAAAAAGCGTTTTTGGAAGAGGCGGTTGCTCATGATTATATCCTGTATTTTGAGCATGACCACCTGAACGAATGCTGTTCGCTGCAGGTGACAGAGAGGGGAATCAGGCAGAAGGATTGTTTTAAGCTGGAAGAACTGTAGGGGCGGCTTTACGCTATGAGCTGCGTGTTTCGAGCTGTGAGCTACGGGCTATTACATGAAAAAATCCCCTTAATGGCTCGCAGCTCGCGGCTCCCAGATCGAAGCTTACCCCAAAACCGAAGCTCCCGCCGGTGAGAACCTCGCTAAAAACTGCCGGTTTTCCTACTATTTCGCGTATAATCCCTACAAAAAACTCACACTTTAGCCAATAGGCCGGATAGAATAAGGTTGGTAGTTTAGCGTTAGCAACTTATCCAATATCCCAATCCTATGAAAAACCAAAACGCCTGTTGCCCAGGGTGCGGTGAGCCGATTTCATTTAAGAAATTCGTGATGCTCAATAACTTTTCCGCAACCAATTGTGATGCCTGTAATACCAGGATGGAGATCTCCAACCGTAATGCGAATGCAGTGATAGCCGGTGTTTCGGGATGCATTTCTGCGGCCTGTATCGTGCTTTGCACCTACTATGGTCAAAAAAATTACGAGTCTTTTTTTGGGGGATTGTTATCCGGACTAGCGCTGGCCACCATGATCATTGTATTTATTTGCCGGTATGCCTACACGCATTCCGAGCTGAACCGGATCATGAAAAATGATTACCGGCTCTGGCGTAAAGAATGAAGCCTCTGCGAAACCTCCGTTTTCA
>JANPIE010000155.1:0-20431 GCA_031424835.1 Chitinophagaceae bacterium | reverse complement strand
AAAGTCTTCATAGCCCATGGCTTTCGCTGCTTTCAGGGTGGCAACAGGGTCTTTGGCCATATCCTGCCTGATGGTAAACAACTGCAGTCCCAATTTAAACTTCGGTTTTGCCAGCGCAGAAAATCCCTGCATAGGCAGCATAGCTGCTGCTGACAATATCCCCGTTTGTGTGATGAATTTTCTTCTGTGCATATTTTTCAGGATTATAGGTAAATATATCCTTAAAAAAAATAACACCCAGGGGAGAAAAAGTGCAACTCCGTTTCGCCATAGCGCGGGCTGCCTTTTTGCCCCCCTATTATCTCCGACTAGCCGGTAAAATTTCTCCGTGACTCTCTGTGTAATCTGTGACTCCGTTGTGAGGCTTTAGGTACGATCAGCGCGCGGAGGCTTCACCACAGCCGCAGACAGCAAGGAGTTACACAGGGCTAACCATTTACAATTCATGCGCTAAAACGCAAACGAAGAAATTTTTTTATAAAATATACCAATCGGTATATTTTTTTACTACTTTTGCTACTCAATGAAAGAATCACGATCCAAATCAGAGCGCACGCGAAATTTTATCATCGAAAAAACCGCCGCAGTTTTCAATGCGAAGGGCTATGCGGGTACCTCCCTGGGCGATCTTACCACCGCTACCGGTTTAACCAAAGGTAGTATCTACGGTAATTTTGCCAACAAGGATGAAGTGGCGCTTGCTGCTTTCGATTACAATTTCGGGCGGGTGACAGAGCACATGAAACGCAGAATCCTGTCAACGGAAAATGCGATTGAACGCCTGCTTGCCTACCCCCTGGTGTACCGTGATTTTTTAAAGATCCCATTCCTGCAAGCCGGCTGTCCCATCCTGAATACCGCAGCAGAAGCGGATGATACGCACCCGCAATTGCGTGAGAAAGCGGCGAAAGCCCTGGCCTTTTGGAAACGCTCGGTTGAAAACCAGGTTAAAAGGGGAATAGAAAGAAAGGAGATCAAAGCGAATGTAAACCCCGCCGCTTTTGCTGTGATCCTTTGCTCACTCATTGAAGGCGCTGTGATGCAGGCAAAGGTTTCGGGCACTTCAGGTGACCTGCGGATAGCTATGAAATTTCTCGAAAAAATGATCAGGGACATCGAACGCTGATTTTTTTTGCCAAATAATATACCGATCGGTATATTTTATAAACAGGTTAACCAAACCACCCTTGTATGAAAGAACTGAAGAAAACACTGGAGAGCCGCATGAAGGTTCGCTTTCACGACTGCGACCCGTTTAACCACCTGAACAATTCGCGCTACATCGATTACCTCATGACAGCACGCACCGACCAGTTAGAGGATAATTACGACTTTGATATTTATCGCATAGCGCGCGAACAGTCGGTGGGATGGGTAACGGCCCAAACACAGATCAGCTATCTCTCCCCTGCCCTGCTTGCGGAAGAATTGCTGATAGAGACCCGGCTCATACACTGCAGCGACAGGAGCCTGCAATTTGAAGCCGTGATGTGGAACGCAGGCAAGACCGTTGTAAAAGCAGTATTGTGGGGGCGGCTTGTTCATTTCCATCTTACCACGCAGAAAAGTCATGTGCATTCAGAGGCCTTTATGGAGTTTTTTCAAAAAGTGGTGGACCCCATCACCCCGCAAATCGGTTTTGAAGAAAGAGTGAATAACCTCAGAAAGAGTATGTAAAAAATGAACAGGAAAAAATATTCGGTCCAGGATGCATTACAGCTACTGGATCGCACGCCAAAAACGCTCCATGCCCTGCTCAGCGGGCTTTCAGATGAATGGGTAAAGCAAGATGAAGGACCCGGCACATGGAGCGTATTTGATGTGCTTAGTCACCTGGTTTTTTGTGAACGGATGAATTTTTTTACGCGGATACAGATCATCCGGTCCCATCCCGGCACCGCCAGCTTACCGCCATTCGACATGCGCACGCAGTTTGATTTGACCATGGGCAAATCCATGAGTGACTTACTTGCAGACTTTGCTGACATAAGAACGAAAAACCTCGCATTCCTTCGTGACAATCCCATTTCCGATGCGGACCTGGAACGCGTGGGCATACACGCAAAAATGGGGCCGGTAACTTTAGGCAATGTATTGTCTACGTGGGTAGTGCACGATCTATCGCATACGGCACAGGTTACACGCGTGATGGGCAAACAGTATAAGGAAGCAGTAGGTCCCTTCATTCAATATTTACGGATACTTAACTGAATCATTATGAAAAAAATAGGTATTGTAGGCGGTATCAGCTGGAGCTCCACTATAGATTACTACCGCATCATCAATGAAGAAACCAACAGGCTGGCAGGCGGATTGAATTTTGCAGAATGTTTGATCCATTCGGTAAACTTCAGAAAGTTTCATGATTGTAATGCTGCCCATGACTGGGATGGTACGTTCGCATTGCTGTCAGAAGTTGCGGTGGGGCTTGAAAAAGCAGGCGCCGACATCATTCTCCTCGGTGCCAACACTGCACATATTGTGGCGGAACGAGTTGCAGAAAAACTACGAGTACCATTGGTGGATATCAGGATCGCCACAGCAGATGCCATCGGGCAAAAAAACATCACGAAGGTTGGGCTACTGGGAACCACTTACACCATGGAACTCGGCTTCTACCAAAACAAGCTACGCGAGAACTTGATCGAGCCCATGGTGCCTGAGCGTAAATCGGAACGTGATTATATTGAACATACGTTGGTGCATGAGTTGGGTAAAGGCATTGCATCTCCGCAGACCAAAGCAGAATATATCAGGATCGCGGAAACATTGATTGCGAGAGGCGCAGAAGGGATCGTACTGGGTTGCACGGAGATCCCCTTGCTGCTCAGCCAGGACGATTTCAGCATCCCTGTATTCAATACCACAGAGATCCATGCAAAGGCCGCTGTTGCGCAGGCAATGAATTATTTACCAAACTGACTACTTAATTATGTCATTCAAAAAATATTTACGCACCAAACCGCTGAGCGCCTACCGCAACGACATCAAATCAAGCGAGCTTCACCGAAGCCTGGGTAAATGGGAACTTACTGCGATAGGTGTAGGTGCCGTAATAGGCGGCGGGATATTTGTATTGACGGGTGTTGCTGCCAACCTGTATGCCGGCCCCGCGCTGGCCCTTTCCTTTATTCTTGCGGGTATCGGCTGCCTGTTTGCTGCGTTGTGTTACGCGGAATTCGCATCGATCTTACCGGTGTCAGGATCTGCCTATGCCTACTCTTACGGAACCGTGGGGGAACTGTTCGCCTGGTTTATCGGGTGGAACCTGATACTCGAATACATGATGGGTGCAACAACGGTGGCCGTGAGCTGGTCAAAATATTTTGTAAAACTGTTGCATCTCGCCGGTATCGGTAATGTTCCTGCCTGGCTGGTGAATGATCCTTTTACCGCCAATGAAGAAGCTGCCAAGATGGGTATGGCGCCATTCGGCTTTGCCATTAACCTGCCAGCAGGACTGATCGTATGGTTGGTAACCTGGATACTGTATCGAGGCATCAAAGAATCTGCGCGCGCCAATAACATGATCGTTGTGCTGAAAGTGGCCGCGGTACTTTTTGTAATTGGTGTGGGCGCATTTTATATTGACCCGGCCAACTGGCAACCCTTTATCCCGGCAAAAATAACCGATGCATCAGGTACCAGCCATTACGGGCTCGCGGGTGTACTCACGGCCGCGGGTATCGTATTTTTTGCATTCATAGGTTTTGATGCAGTGTCTACCCAATCACAGGAGGCGATCAATCCAACAAAGCATATCCCCTTTGCCATCATCGCCTCACTGGTTATTTGTACCACGTTGTATATACTGGTATCATTGGTGCTGACGGGTATGGTACATTACCAATCGATTGACCTGGGTGCACCTGTTGCTGCTGCCTTTGATTCTGCAGGACTCGGCTGGGCCTCTTTACTGATCACCATTGCCGCGGTGATCGGGTTGATATCAGTTATGCTGGTGATGTTGTTATCGCAGACACGCATCTTTTTCAATATGTCGAAAGATGGTTTACTACCTCCGAAAATATTTGCTGCCATCCATCCACGTTACAAAACCCCATGGAAAAGTACGCTGCTGCTTGGGGCAGTAGCATCCATTGTGGCGGCTGTTACGCCCATCGAAAAAGCAACGAAGATGACCAGTATCGGCACATTGTTCGCATTTGCCATGATCTGTGGTGCAGTACTTATACTTCGCATCAAAGAGCCAGGCATCCACCGACCTTATAAGGTAAAAAACATCAGGCTGGTAGCTACTCTCGGAATGGTATTCAATCTGCTGCTGATGCTTAGTCTGGATGGTGCAACCTGGATACGCTTTGTGGTATGGAGCATCATAGGTCTGCTGGTCTATTTTATGTACAGTGCCAAACACAGTAACCTTAACGATAACCATACAACTCCTGCATCATGATCATACCAGCCATTGTGCAAGACCTGCCCCTGATCTTTACTTTATTTGAAGAAGCCATCGAATACCAGCAGAAGCATAATTATACGGGATGGAAAAACTATGACAAGGATTTTCTGCAACGGGATGTTGAAAGCGGGCAACTGTACAAGATTGTAAATGAGGATCAAAAAATCTGCGGCATCTTCAGCATCTGCTATACCGACCCATTTATCTGGCGCCATAGGGAAAGAGGCGATGCTTTATACCTGCACCGTCTTGTTGCCAATCGCCATGTAAATGAAGGGCCCGTATTCAGCCTGGTACTGAACTGGGCAAAATATTTTGCGCAGCAAAAACGGTTACGCTATATCAGGATGGATACCTGGGCCGAGAACAAAAAGATCATCGGCTACTACAGAAGTTATGGTTTTTTATTCGTGGAAGAATATACAACGCCCGATACCCAGGACCTCCCTTTGCAGCACCGCAACCTTACTGTGGCGCTGCTGGAACTGGAACTCTGAGAGCAGGGGCCTTTTATGAGAAGATCGAAGCGAAGGATTTACCACAGAGGCAGGCGTGCACGGAGTTACACCGGGGGTAGTTTTTTCTTTTCGCGGGGGCAGTTTGGCAGAAGGAAGGTGGATTTGGATAGCAGGCAGATGATGTAAAGGCATTCCTGCAGCCAGGGAGTTGCAGGCATGGGGCAGGCTGTGGTATGCTTTTTATAGTATTCCCTATACAATCACCTAAAACCATACATCATGCCTATTCTTACCATTTTCATCGTGATCATCGTTGTTGGAGTTTTACTCTGGCTGGTGAACACCTATATTCCCATGGACCGTAAGATCAAAAACATTCTTAATGCAGTAGTAGTCATCATATTGGTGATCTGGCTGCTGAAAGCATTTGGGGTGTTAGATTCTTTGGGATCTGTTCGCGTCTGATCTGAAGGATCCTCAACACAAAGCAGGGGCCATATGTGTGCTGTTCATTTACCAAAAACAGGCGGCATACAGCCGGTAACGTCATGTCATTAACTGTCAACAGATAAAACGATTTAGCTGCATTGAATGGTTCCGTTCACCGTGTTCCCCTATATTTTGCTACGCGGGCATCTTTTATCACACCTGACCAATTCATCCCGAAGCCAAAATCATATGTATGGCCTGCTGCATCCACATGGCATTTCATGTCGCGTGGCACATCTTCCTTTTGTAATTCCACCGTGCGCATATCTGCCGGCATCTGGATGGGTAAGAGTCCGGAAGGCTGGTAAGCGCCCGAAAGAATATCAAACAACACCTGGTCCTGAACGCCAAAAGAAACGATGATCCCTGCAATTTCTTTCTCAAATTCTGAAACAACCGCAGGGTTCGTTAACCCGAGCGAGACGATCACTGGTTTGCCGTTCATAGCGGCTTTGGTATCCAGGATGGTTTTAAGATCAGCAGTATTGGAAACGGTAGCGGTCTTGCCCTTATACGAACGATTGGTAATAGTGGGATCAATCACAGGATCACCTGCAGCCATACTCTGAGCGCGGGCATCGATAGCGGTGTAGGGTTTGTATTGGAGTGAGATAGGCACATAGCCATTACCCCCTGCGGTGCGGTCTGCCAGGTCATAACCCGGGCCGCCGGCAGGGCCTTTTACAAACACAAGCGCAACATCTGCTTTGGATGGATCGTCGGTTATGGTAAAATACTTTTTTGCCAGTTCCATATTCACAGGATAATCGAGTTTCTCCTGTGTAGCATTACCAAAGAAATCGCGTACCGAAGGTGTTAAACGTTTGGGTATGTAAACGGTTGCCATTTTTTTCAATGGCAATACATTGCTTTTGTTCTTGAGCAGCACTACAGACTTCACCTGCGCCTCGTAGCCTGCTTTCATATAACCGCTGTTGCCAACCACGGTTGTAGAAACAGAAGGATCCACATAGGGGTTCTCAAACAATCCCACCTGGAAAATATTGCGCAACAGTCTTACAGCAGATTGCTCAAAACGCTGCCGCATAAATGCCTGGCCATGTTCCTTCACTCCCATATTGTATGCTTCCAAAACAGGCCCTGCCACGTTATTACCACCGAATTGATCGACGCCCGCCATCAACACTTTGTAATGGCGCTCGGCAACCGTTAGTTTCTCCACTCCCCATGATTTTCCCGCAAACACATCCGGCGTTTTACCTTCCTGGGCCGTTATCCCCCAATCTGTACAAACCACGCCGTCATATCCATATTTCTGTCGAAGCAGGTCGGTAATAATGTATCTGCTGAACGCGTTTCCAACATTCTCATTGTATTTCGTGTCCTGTCCATAGGAGATCGTATAGTAGGGCATTACCGCGGCGGCTTTTTTGGTTTTGCCGGGGAGCATGAATGCACCGTTTATAAAAGGACGCAGATGATCTTTCAAATTATTACCCGGGTAAACAGCAAATTTCCCAAAGGCCCAGTGACCATCCCTTCCGCCTTCTTCAGGTCCGCCGGATGGCCAGTGTTTCACCATGGCATTCACGCTGGTAAAGCCCCAGCCGTTTTTGATCTCATCTTTTCCCGCCGATGTCTGGAACCCATCCACGTAGGCCCTTGCCATATCTGTGGCAAGCAGGGGATCTTCGCCAAATGTTCCGCCCAGTCTGCTCCATCTTGGTTCAGTGCCCAGATCTATCTGTGGTGAGAGCGCGGTTGCGATACCCAGCGCACGGTATTCTTTAGAGGCGATCGCGCCGAATTTTTGTACAATGGACGCATCGAAAGTGGCTGCCAGACCCAACTCCTCCGGCCACATGGAAATGGTACCGCCCGCGCCGGCATTGTATTCGGTGCTCGCCGTTGCCCGATGCCTGGGGTCGGAACTGTTATTGGAAGGGATACCAAGACCGATGCCTTCTACCAATGCCTGTACATTGTTGTTCCACTGTGCGGCGATGGCAGGCGTCTGTACACGCGTTATCAGTACATGCCTGAGGTTATCATCCGTAAGAAATTTTTTCTGCTGATCACTGAGATCCGATGCCTTATTTGCATTTTCACTGAATGGTTTGCCATTATAGGTTGCGGCGCCAAAGCCACGCGCAGCAGCAGGAATGGATTGGTGACCACTGTACAGCATCAGTCCCGCGATCTGTTCGATGGACATTTTGGAAGCAAGATCCTTGGCACGCAAATCTGTTGGCTGGCGCCAGTCTTCGTACACATCCAGTTTACCGTTCCTGTTGAGGTCCTTGAAATGAAGTCCGCCTACTTTTATGACCGCAATACCTGACGCCGGTGAATAACCCAATACGGGTCCGTTGGGATTGGCAACAGTTACAAATGATGTTTGCGCGAACGACAACAAGCTGCAACAAACGAATGCGGAGAGCAGCAATGATCTGCGTGAAGGGGCGGCATTTGGCAAATTCATAAGGAAAGTTTTAGGCGTTTGGTGGCGGTTTGAGAGAGCCAGGTCTACGTTAAACTACAAGGTAAAGAAAAAAGGAACCGTTTTCATTTTCCCTCTTTTATAGGTTCGGGGGAAAGGTCGGCAACTTTTGGAGGATAAGTGTTCAAGGGTGCTATGGTACGGGAGTGAGCCAAACTTATTCCTATTGTTTAAATTGATAGGCAATCATCTTTATATTCCACTTTGTTGGTTTACGGGAGATATCATGCCTATAACGAACCGCCTCGTAAACCTGCGGTTTACAAGGCGGTTGAAAAGCACCCGTAGTTATCCATTCACTTATTCCATTGCTACCCTAATTTCCAAACCGGAAATTTTCCACTACCAGGGCACCATTGGTATTCGTAATCTCTATCTTATCTATGGTGGTAGACAGGTTGATACCGAAATACTGCGGCAATGATGGATTTGCATACCATGTATAGGTGTATATACAATTGGCGGAATATACCTTTACCGTAAAACTGCTGTTTAATCCATAGAAATTAAAGGTCTCAAAGCCTGCTTTCGTATACAAACCAGGAGGAAACGTCATTGTTACTGTGCCACCATAAATAAATGCATTCCAGTACGACCGCGCCCCTGAAAATGTGATACCGTTACGGTTCCAGCATGTAAGCCAGAAATCACCTATGGGATTATATTGCATCATGGTCTGCGTATTGTCATACGTGTCAAAGTCAATAAGCTGCGATGTATTCAAAGAATTTTTAAAAGAAGTACTGTCATGCATCACCGTGTTCACTGCTGAATCGCATGCATTGTAGGTGGTGGTTAACACAGTAAAATTGCAGAAGTCGCAGACTCTGTTGTTGCAATGCGACCTTACTGTTATCTGGTCATTTGGGCCGGTGAATGTATAGGTAAAGCTTGTGCCGGTACCTTGCATTACACCATTCACTTGCCAGGCATAACTGGCCTGGCAGGTATCTGAAGATTGGCTGCAATTATAAACAGGTGCCGTGAAAGTATAGGGTACGCCCGCCAACAGGTGAATGCTCTTCCCGCATTCCAGAACGCCGCAGCCGCCCGCGGTGGAGTTATAACGGATGATATTATCCTGCCATCTACCGCAATCGCATGGAGCGGGTGTATTGTTCGTCCTGATCCAGAATTCACAGGTACAAACTTTGCCGTTACAGTTGGCAGTAAGTACCACCCGGTAGCCCGCAAATGAATTCAGGGGTATAGCAAAAGAACCATTGCTCCCATTTCCGGAACCGGTAGTGACCAAAGCACCCGTTTGTGCATCATAGACACTCATACTCCAGTCCGATAAGCAATCTGGAGTTCCGCAAATATTCTCGGGCGAGAGTGTTACTGTAGTACCATACGGGAATATTTTTGATTCGCCGCACCGGACCTTTAAATTTCCCGGGTTAGCGATGACATACATATCCTTACTGCAGTCACAGGCCGGTGTGATACAGTCTTCAACGACAACCGTATAAACACATGGCGGACATTTTTTTCCGTTGCATGTGGCATTCATCGTGATAGTGTACACGCCATTTGTTGTGGGTGTAAAAACGTCTGCAAACTGGCTGGTTCCGGTACCGGACTTGATAACGGCACCATCCTTTCGAATTTCCCATGACGTTTGTGCTTCACATTTTTCGTTTTTATCGTCACACTGGTAGCCCCCATTAAACCTAAACTGTTGATTGCACTTCCAGACTATTTTGTCCCCGCCGCAGTTATAAGTCATAAATCCTGCAGCATTCTGAACCCGCAATGGCCCCCAGGATCCACAGCCGCATTCTCCTGTAGGTATACAATCCTCCACAACAACTGTATAGGTACAAGGCCTGCATTTTACGCCATTACATGTTGCCTGCAAATTGATAGTATAAACACCATTGGCAGTAGGTGTGAACCCATCGGAAAACTGGCTGGTGCCGGTGCCGGTCTTGACAACTATGCCATCCTTCAAAATTTCCCAGGATGTTTGTGCCTCGCATTTTTCATTTTTATTCTCGCACTGGTAAGTACCGTTAAAACGGAATGGCTGGTTACACTTCCAGGGTATTTTATCGCCACCGCAGGTATACTTCATAAACCCGGCGGCATTTTGAACCTGCAATGGGCCCCATGCGCCGCAGCCACATTCGCCAGGTGTATCGCAATCGTCAACTATGATCGTGTAGGTACAGGGTCTGCATTTTATTCCATTGCAATCGGCCTGAAGCGTCAGGGTGTATTGACCGTTTGCCAGTGGAATAAAATTATCAGTAATGGCTCCTGTTCCCGAACCCGTTCTGACTACCGTTGCCCCATTCCTGATTTCCCAACTGATTTTCGCCTGGCATTGTTTGTCATCAGGATTGCAATGATAATCCGCAGTAAAGCGGAAAGGACGCTTACAGTTCCAGCGAATCGATTTACCACAAGCGATCCTTGCTGGACCAGCAGCGTTCTCAACCACGAGGTCACTCCATGTGCCACACTCACAACCCTGCCTGCATTCTGGAAGCCTGATATCCAGCTCTGCACCAGGCTGGCAGAAGATCGGCCCGGGATCTTTATCATCGCCCTGCAGACCGATTTTAATAGATGTTTGCGTTGCAGGTACACTCACGTCAAAACAATAGGTTACGGTGGTTGCTGGTCCGGAACTCTGAGTCTGCAGTGCCGGAGTAATTGCCGAAATGGGATAAGAAGGCGAACTGGAAGGATGGTAAGCTTTCAGGCCCGAACCCGAACCAGTATAAGTAAGGTTATAAACAGGGCTCGAGTACGTTACAGATACACACACTTTATACCGAACAATATCCTTCTCACGCGCTACGCATTCTACCGACCTCAATTTTAATTCGAGGTTCACATTACAGTTTACTGCTGAGAACTGCGCGGGTATACTGGTGCCGTTGTTCGCTCCTATCGGCTTTCCTTCCCGGTTCAGAGCCTGCACCGTCCATACAAAATTGCATGGATCGGCAGTACTGCAGGGGGTGGCCACGAGGCGCTCCACCACCAACTCTGTAATGTTTTGTACATCTTTTGAGATGAGTGGTCGACCGGAAAGTACCACTTCATTGGCCTTTTGACCGTTAGGTATACGCCAAACCCTAAGCCGGTAGGTGATATCCTCTCCCTGTGTTGACAAAACCCTTCCCCACCGAAAGCGGATTGGATTTACAATCTCAGCCTGACTAAATACTGCGCCATTAGCAGGTGAAATATTCTGACGTGCCCTGTCTACAGTTTCCTGTGCCAATGCGGGCATGACTGCCATCAACAATAAAATCGTCAATAATTTTCTCATGGAAGTGCATTTAAGTTTAACAGATATTACTGGTATGGTTATGCCGCAAAAAGGCTTCACTATGTCAAAATACCTGAGCATACGGGTTCATGCAACACTGCCTGTGCAACAGATAGTCCTTGTTTAGCAAATGGTTTGTACGGATGAGCCTTCGGTCAACGCTGGCAGGATAAGCATACCGTTTACACTGACTGCGCTTTTAACCAGGCACTATGCAATCCTGAAGGGATGCGTAACACTATGCGGTTGCCGGGGTTAAGCTCATTACTGGCAGCCGGGGACATTTCCATATATATTGGCTGGCTGCCAAAACAATTAAGTGAACTGATCCGTTTTTGGATGAGTTCCATACCATGACTCTTGTGGCCGTTCTGTTTGTTCAGGGATAAACTGTTTTTAATACCAATGCCATTATCAGTGATGATGATATACAGATCATCCGAAATTTCCTTTACATCGACCGTCAGTTCACCTTTGATGGTTGACGGCATAATACCATGCAGCAATGCATTCTCCAGCAGGGGCTGCATCATCATTGTAGGGATCACCCAGTTATCTACTTCAAGGCCATCGTCAACATTGATCCGGTACGAAAAGCGATCAGCAAATCGCATTTGCTCAAGACGCAGATAGATACGGATGTTCTCAAGTTCCTGTTCCAGGGGAATAAAAGACCTTTGCGCAGCTTCAAAACTTTTGCGAATAAGTGAAGCAAAATCGCTCAGGTAGCGGTTTGCGTTGTGGCGGTCCTGTACATTGATATAATGCTGAATACTGTTTAGCGCGTTAAAAATAAAATGCGGATTCATCAGCGAGGTGAAGGCCTGCTGCTTCAGGGCCGCAGTCTGAACAGACGCAATCTCACGCGCGAGTTTCGCCTGCCGTCTTCGCTTTTGCCAATACATCACCGTAAAAATGGTAATGACCTGTAACATAACGCCCAGGATCACCCAGAACCACAAAGCTTTCCAGAAAGGGGTGGCGATGGTGAAACGAATCGTGAGAATTTGATCACTGGGGTTTCCATTAACATCCACGGCCCTTACCTGCAATGTATGTATTCCATGATCAAGTTGAAGGTTCAGTGCATTGGAGTTCAGATCGATCCAACTGGCATTTCCATTCAGGCTATAGCTTAGTTTTCCGAAGTGACCATATAGCTCCACACCTGCAAATTCCATTTGTATGTTATGCTGTTCTGCACCCAGCACATATGAGGTGGCCAATACAGTATCACGTTGATTGATACGCATACGGGTTAATTCAACGGGAATTTTATAATGAGGAATGATGACATTCGCTGGTATCACGGAAATGCCACCCGCGGTTGCAGCATACACCGTATCGTTTTTAAAAGTCATTTCATTGACCACATTGTTTGATAACCCGTCAATAGCAGAGAGGTTCTGTACCTTATAACTGATAGAGGACGGCAGTTTTGAATAGTAGATAATGCTGATACCACCTGCGGTACCCAGCCATACCTGACCCGGTTTGGCAGATAGTATTGTGCGGGCAGCATTGTTGCTTATGCCTTGCTTTTCCGAAATATGCAATACGACTTTATCCGCTTTCAATACTGCTATCCCATTACCCGAAGTAGCTACCCATACCAGACTATCCGGGGTTGTGCAGATA
Source organism: Chitinophagaceae bacterium (assembly GCA_031424835.1). Taxonomy (GTDB): domain Bacteria; phylum Bacteroidota; class Bacteroidia; order Chitinophagales; family Chitinophagaceae; genus Sediminibacterium. The sequence goes on along the minus strand of JANPIE010000155.1, from coordinate 7,676 downwards.
GACACTATCCGATCAGTAAGCAAGGGATGATCCCGTATGGATTCCTTAACTGAAAGATCGGCAGGGTTAAATTTATAGAGCCCATCGGTGGATCCGAAATAAACCACTGCGTCTTGTCCCCTTGCAAGGGCGGTGATCCTCTTTTTTGTGCCATTGCGCCAGAAACTAACATGCTCAGTTTTCGTATTAAGCTTAAACAGACCATACATGCCAAAAATGATGAGGCTGTCATTATATTGAATAGCTGTTTTACTTGGGTAATACCTTTTTGACGGCTGAATAAGTTCTTTCTTAAAATTAACATACGTACCCATTTCCGAAAACGTAAACACCTTGCCATTTGACACAATCACCTTGCGCTGCCTGGCAATCTGGGCTTTCTTCGGGATAGAATGTACCGTTATCGATTTACCGTTTACTTCTACCACTTCCCCGTAATAATTTCCCGCCAGCAACCCGGTCGGGGTATGGGTGATACTGATAAAATCTGTGTTGGTGAAATTGGCAGGCATCGAATACGAATCAAATACCTTCTTTTTGTACAATAACAGGCCCTTGTCAATAGTATTTACCCAGATATTGCCCTTTGCGTCATCATACATGGAATTAGCCAGGTAGTTACCACTCAAAATGGATTCCATTTTCAGGGTTTTCAGGTTAAATAAATACATCTTTCCTGAACTTCCGAGTGCATACAAATATGACTTACTGAACTCAAAAAAAATGCACACTTCCGGCACCGAGATGGAATCAATTTTTACCTGAAGCGGATTAACATGAATGTTTGAATAGACGAAGCATTTTTTATCTGAAAAGCAAAAAAGGTAGAGGTTACCGTTATTCACCAAAGGCACTGAAACCAGGACTTTGGTGTTGCCCACCCTTACGCTGTCTATCATCCTGCCTTTCCTGACCTGATAAATGTCTATCCCAAAGTTTCCCGCACCGGGCTTGAGGTTGGTGATCCCATAGGTTATGTAACTATCTCCTTTAACCTTGATCATAAGATTTCGACCGCCAATCGGGGCAAATTCAGTCATTTGGCCGTCCTTATAAACAAAAGACCCAAGTTCGTTTACAAACTGCATCCCACCATCAGGTAGTGGTATCATAGTCATCATCAGGGTGCCCACCCTTATCCCGGCCAGGGCGCTATCTTCCTGGCTGTTGATAAAACGGTTACGGACTACATCAAAATAAGCAGGACTCTGTTTAAAGCAATTTACCCAAATGCGGCCCTCCCTGTCTTTCGCTACAGACAATACCTCATTGTCAGGAAGTCCTTCTTTCATAGTGAAGACCTGGAAACGTTTTCCATCAAATCGCGCAATTCCCGCGTCGGTAGCTACCCACAAAAAACCTTTATTGTCTTCAACACAGCGATATGTATTGTTACTGGGCAACCCATCACTTACAGTGTATGCAGTATAAACGCTTCGCTGCGCCTGAGCGCTTGAGAATGCGTAAAGGATCAAATGCAAAAGCAGGAGACGCATGGTGTGGTTGCTTAAAAATAGGAGCCACTGGAACCGCTATTTATTAAAAATCAGGCTTGCCGCCTTCATTTTTTCGAGAAAAGAATCTACCTGTCTCCGACTGATACTCCACTGATTTCCATCTGTCATTTTCACAATGCCGCCATCTGTTGTGCTGTATTCTTTAAGGTAGCGGAGATTCACAATATACGATTTATGAATTCGTGCAAATCGATCTGTATCCAGCAGCTCTTCAAAATCCTTTAGTGTCTTGCTGATAACCATTTTCTGCATACTGTTAAGATGTATAATCGTATAGTTGCTGTCGGCCTGCAACGAAACAATTTCATCTACATCCACAAAACTAACCCCGCCCAAATGTGGCAGGGCGATCTTTTTTGGAAACGTCCTTTGGTTAACTATTTTAAGAAAATGCGAAAGAAGCAAGGTATTTTGAGCAGCAACACCAGGACCATTTACGGACTTTTTGAGTTTATCAACCGTTAGCTTCAACTCATCAATATTCACAGGCTTTAACAGGTAATCCAGGGCACTTGCTTTGATGGCCTGTATGGCATACTGGTCAAAAGCAGTTACAAAAACGATCTGGAAATTTTTGAATTCAAGGCTGTCAAGAAACTGGAACCCGTTCTCACCCGGCATGTTAATATCCAGAAAAATAACATCCGCATGATGATTTGCAAGCCATTTCCTGGCTTCATCCGCATTCGTTACCGCGCCAACTACCGTTATGCCGGTACAATCGTTTGTAAGCAAAAAAGAGAGGGAACTAAGGTTATTTATTTCGTCATCTATGAGTAATGCTTCCAGCATAAAGGCGCGTTAGTATGCCAAGGTACAAATATAAATCCTGTGTAGGATGCCGGTGTGCGAACGAAGCCAATCGCTGAGCGAAGTTGAAAGTGCGTGAGTAAACGGTTATCCCCGGCCCATGGATAGATGATAAAACTACGCTGTCAAAAAAAAATACAATCCGGCTCAACATTCCCGCTTTGAACCACATGATGTAACTAATTTAAAAAAGGAACTATACAAGCCCACACCGCATTAAAATTTTCAAGGAACACGCCATGTCCGGCAGCGGGAATTATGGCGACCTGGCTATTCGGTATCATGCCTGCCGTAGCCACCACGCGTGCAGGTGGATTACCCGGATCCCTGTCGCCGGCCATCACCAGTGTGGGGCATTGAATGGTTTGAAAAAAAGCGCTATCCAATGTAAGCTGGTTATACATGGTGCCCAGCCTTGTAAACATGGTTTGTAATTTTTCCGGTTCCGGCATCAGCCTGCGTTGCTGGTTCCAGTAAAGGGGGTCCAATGCAACCGCCTGCTTTACATCGAAACCAAAATTCCGCAGCCCGGGATACAGTGCTGTAGCACCAATCGCAACCAGTCGCTTTACCCGCCCCGGGTACAGGCTGGCGAGTTTATAACCCGCATAACCGCCGTCACTAAAGCCAAGAATGGTTACGCTGTCTTTTGTTACCGCGTTAATCACAGCCATTACATCGTTGGCTTTCTGTTCATGCGTTATAGCGCCGCTGCCGAGTTCGGATTTTCCATGACCCCTGGTGGACACGGCAATCACCTGGTATTTTTTGGAGAGACTGTCAATAAACCGGTACATCTCATAGGTAGAGCCGAAAATGCCCCCATGCAGGATGACAATGGTTTTGCCTTTGCCATACACCTCGTAGTATATTTTTGCATCACCCGAAACTGCATAATGCCCGGCCCGGGGATTGTTACCGTATGGGATTTTGCCCGCGGGCAATTCTCCCTGCTGCATAAAATGCCGGAGTGGCTGCGGCCGCTGGGCCTGGCTGTAAGAACAAAGGAACACAAACGCGAAAGAAACAAACAATAGGTATTTCATCGTAACCAATTTTGCTGTGAATGAAAAGCTTGTCTTGAATGCATTATTCAGAAATAAAAATCATGTACCGGGATGATCGCAAAAAGCCCTAAGCCAACGCAGCATCCGCGACAATAAACTCACCACCATTTTATTGGAAAATATGCGGAAGGTCAACCGGTAAAACCCGGCGGGGAATGATGTACTCCCCGCCGGGTGGCCGATCTTTATAGACCAATCTGTTTTGCATAGGTCTGGTTATCCCAGAACAGGTGCTCTTCTACCATCACACCATCCTTCCATATTCCTACGGTCGCCATGGGCATTTTAAAAGCTTTGCCCGTTGGCTGTATGAATTTACCATTTCCAATGGGCATGGGCTGCGTGAAAGTACCTTCAAATACTCCCGTAACCAGGGTATAATTTCCTGATCCAAATTTTATCGGATGCTCTTTAATCCTTGTATCCGGAGCGTGTACAAATAGCTTCTTCAGATCCGCGATATGGGTCTCAATTCCTTCAGCAATATGCCCGTCAGGCCAGAATACCCTTATGTTCGCTGCATGACTTTCTTTTAACCTGTCCCATTTCTGGTTGCTGAATACATCAAAATCGAGCTCATCAAATGTTTTCATGTGCCCTGCAATGGTTTCGTTGGATGTAGCCAGTTCCAATGCGATTTTTTTAAGGCTATCGATATTTTCTGGCGGGTTGCCTGCCGCAGTGGTACCAGATTGACAACTTTGTAAAATGCCCAGGGAAATAATGAGTCCGAGTGCAATGAATAGTAATTTTTTCATGATTGTGTTTTTAAAAGTAAAATAGTTGTGTGTAATTGCGCCGGATACCTACCCTCACTTAAGCCTTAGGTAACAGCGGTAGTTTTTGTGTGAGGGCAGCATCCAGACTTCCCCTGCCGCCCCCGGCAAGAAGCGAAACAATGGCCAGACCGAAAAGCAGTATAAAGTATTCGAGGCCTTCTCCTTTGTCGGGTTGTTTATACCAATTCATAAAAAAGCCGTTGTTGAGATGTGAGCTGATGACTACTCCGGTAAAATTGGCTATGACTCCCAAAGCCGCGAGCCTTGTGGCAAACCCTGCAATAAGAAACAAGGCTCCAAAGAATTCAATCAGTATTACCATTACTGCAATTAATGAAGGCAATCCTGCGGCCCCGGTGAGAAAACCCATCGTTCCCTCAAAGCCATAACCGCCGAACCAACCCAATAGTTTTTGCGCCCCATGGGGAAATACCACAATACCCAATGCAAGCCTGGCTACCAGTGCCGGATTATCCGCAGGGTTTGTTATAAAAATCTTTTTCATTTTAAATTGTTAAATGGTTTGTGTTATGCCGCGTTTACCGCCTGTTTTGCTTCCAGCATGGTTACCGTTTTGCCTAATGCGCCAAATTCATGGAGGTCACCGAATACTTCTATTCGGATGGATTGATCAATACTGCCTAAACGAACGGGCTCAAAGCCATTGTCGCGTATCAGGTCCTCTATTTGTGTATTGATACCTGTATCATCGGTGGCATAAAATTCCACGGCTTTCTCGGGCTGCTGAAATGCCGCCTGCGCGAGTGATGCAGCACCAAGTGTTCCCAATGCTTTGGCCAGTTTCGCATTGTTGGGCAGAAGGGTTGCGAGTATCTGCCCGGAGGATAGGCTGGCGTCAATAATCTTTTTAAATCCGCCATTTTCATCCGGTGCAATGGGGTTGGAAGGGTCCACGATGATCTTGCCTTCCAGTTCTTTTGCGTAGGTGTTGAGCAACTCTTTGATCGCATCGAACCAGACGGCAAACACAATGATATCTGCATCTTTAATGGCCGCAGGTATTTCTGAAGGTGTTGCCAGGGCGCCAAGGGTTTGCGCAAGTTGGTTTGCTTTCTCAATTGTGCGGTCGGCAATGATTACCGGACGATTGCCTTTAACCAGGTTAGTTGCCACAACAGTACCGATATTTCCCATGCCGATAACTGCTACTTTTGATTTCTGTGTCATAACGATTTCTTTTTTTGATTACTTGATTAATTTGTAATGCAAATCTCACACATCGAAGCCCCTGGCTCCAATGACATGGTTTAAGAAATGGTCTTGATGTAGTTTAAGATTCTGGCGCTCTGGTTCCCTTACTTCGCGTATTGCGCAACCTGCTTAAAAACTCCGGGGTCACCCCGATAAAGGCGGCTATCTGTACCTGTGAGAGGCGGTTGGTTAAGTGAGGATACAGGTCAAGAAACGATTGATACCTTTCTTCCGCGGTAGAACTTATGTTTTGCATCAGGCGTGCCTGCAGGCTTACAAATGCATTTTCCATCAGCACCCTGAAAATGCGGTCAAATTTTGGGGACGCCTTGTAAAGGGAGATGAGATCCTCGAGCTTTATCTGCAATACCACAGTATCTTCCAGCGCGTCTATGTTCAGGGCCGAAGGTTTCATACCATGGAAACTGCCCAGGTCATTGATCCAATGGTTTTCGGCGGCAAACTGAAGGATATAGGTATTTCCCTTTTCATCAATTTTGTAGGATCGCAGGCAGCCCCTGACAACAAAATTAAATTGTGTACACACATCCCCTTCCTGCAACGCAAACTGGCGCTTACGGTATAGCCGTGAATGAAACTTTGTCCGCACCAATTCCTTTTCTTTTTCATTCAGCGGAATAGACCGCTCAAAGTATTCAAGAAGCGGTTCAGTGGATGAATGTGATAAACTCTCCTTCATTGGGAACAAAAATAGGCATAATAAAAAAGGAAACGCTTTTGACGTTTCCTTTCCGGGGGGAAGGTGTGGGGATTAACCCGCCCCCCTTTTTGCCTGCCAGTGGCATTTACAGCACAAAGTGTAGATCCCGGTTGTGGGCATTAGCCCCTGCCTTTGATCAGTTGTACTACTTTGCGTTTTGTTCCCTGTAGTATTTCTGCGTAGTAGGTTCCGCTGCTGTAGCTATGCCCGATCTGCAGTGTGCTGTTGGCACCTAGTTTGGATCTCGCATCCACTACCCTTCCTGCTGCATCCATCACTCTTAGGTTCAATGGTGTTTCATATTTGCTCTCGAACTTCAGCGTGAAGTAGGTGGTGCTTGGGTTGGGCATTACCGTCACTTTTAATTCTTCTTCCGTTGTCTTAGCCACTACCTGCTCCTCTGTTACTGCCTGTGCCGTGGTTTTAATACCCGTGAGTACCGCAGGTGGTGCACCACAACTAAAGCTGTTCCAGATTACGGTATTGCCTTTGCTCTCCAGTTCCTCGGCAATGAACAGGCCCGTCATGTATACATCATCACCGCAATCACCTGCATTGTGGGCACGGTGGTCGCAATCATTGTGCTCATGACCCTTGTGCTTACAGCTTGATGAACTGTGTGAGCGGTGGTCGCAATGGTCCCTGTCATCTCTGTCAGAATCCGTAGCCGTTACTTTCATCTTACCATCCGGCATGTACACGTTGGCCGTTACTTTGGTATCCCCTCCCTTCACACTGAACTTCTCATCATCACTTTTCAGGTCGCCCATATAGAAGGTCACTTTGTGGTTATCGGGGTTAACCCATACCTGGCTGCCTATTTTCACCTTGCTCGCCACACGTACACTGCTGTTGGCTGCAAACCTGATGTAACTGTAGTTATTGTTCTTTGCTCCCTTATCAGCCGTCAGGTCACCTATGTTCAGTACCGCACTGGTGAAACGGATGCTGGCACCTTCTTCCAGTTTGATATTACCGAATAGGGTGCCCGTTACCGTTACACTCACGCCTTTTTTGATCGTCAGGTTTTTGTAATTGCCGTTCAGTGTGGCGTTCTGGGTGTAGGCATTGTAGTTCTGCAGGTTATTGGTGCTGGTGGTATTGTACTGCATGGTGGGCAGTGTTACCGTCGCCAGGCCAATGATCTGCGAGTTAATCACGATACCATTGCCATCCCTGTCTATCTTAGGTGCTTTTACAAAAGAGCCGGGGCCTGTTACAGAACTATAGCTTTTGAATTCTGCTTCACCCTTCGGTGTCATCACGCCCACACTACCCGTATTCACTTTATTGTACTTGCCTATCTCTGCATCCTTAAACGTAAGAATGGTGTAGCTGCTTACCAGGTTTTGTTTCTGGAAATCATAGGTAGCAGCCACCGCACTGGTACAACCCGTAGCCGCATCCGTTACAAATACACCGTAGATACCATCACCATTGGCATTGGTAAGACTCACCTGTTGTGTATTGGCAAATGTGCTGCTGCCCGATACCCAGCGGTATGTAGCCGGATTGATGGTTGAACCCGCTGTAAGCGTTAAGCTGTTGCAGAACGCATCTGCATTAGCGG
>JANPIE010000154.1:0-12931 GCA_031424835.1 Chitinophagaceae bacterium | reverse complement strand
GGGCGAGTTTTCTCATGGTTGTTTTTGATTAGAAGCAGACAAAATACTGAATCTGGAGCATTCTGTGCGTATCCATTATATGAATGGATGGGTTTACCTTTGTGCCATGCGAAAGTTGAGCATGGATGAGTTGGGACGAATGTCGGTAGACGATTTCAAACAGGCGTCCAAGAACCCAGTGATGGTGGTGCTCGACAATATCCGCAGTATGCACAATGTGGGAAGCGTTTTTCGCACGGCAGATGCTTTTTTGGCGGAGGGGATCTGTCTTTGCGGCTATACCCCGCAGCCCCCGCACCGGGATATTCACAAAACGGCATTGGGCGCCACGGAAACTGTGTACTGGCTGTATTTTTCCACCACGCTTGAAGCAGTGGCCGTTCTGAAAGAAAAAGGCTACCGCTTGTTTGCGGTGGAGCAGGCAGAGGGAAGTATCTCGCTGGAAACATTTAGCGCAACCGGAGAAAAACTGGCGGTAATCTTTGGAAATGAAGTTGGAGGGGTGGATGCGGAAGTGATCGCCATGTGTGATGGCTGTATCGAGATACCGCAATGGGGTACCAAACATTCATTGAATATATCCGTGGCAGCGGGGATCGTGTTATGGAAACTGGCGGAGCCAAAGCCGGGTGGTAACCCGCACTTACATTTGCCCCGCTGATTTTTGTACTCTTTAGTGACACTGGAAGAGAAGGATATAGCCGGAGATTTTAACACAGGGAGGCGGAGATCCGCAATGACCTCAGGGAGATGATTTCAAATTTTAGTAAGATTATGCCTGCAGTAAAAAGTTATTTAAGTCTTGTCAAGTTTTCACATACCATTTTTGCATTGCCATTTGCGTTGATAGGGTTTGTGCTGGGTTGGATCAATCCAGCGACAGTATCAGACATTGATAGAGGTGTGTGGTGGGGCACAAATCCATTCGTGGAGCCCGGCATGGGGTACAGGAGGGAACTGATAGCGAATTTTCCACTGCAGAAATTTTTATTGGTACTTGTCTGCATGGTCACTGCACGCAGTGCAGCCATGGCCTTCAACCGTTACCTGGACAGGAGTTTCGACGCAAAAAACCCGCGCACAGCGATCCGCGAGATTCCGGCTGGCATTATATCAGCAAATAGTGCATTGCTATTTACCATTATATCCTGTGCCCTTTTTCTTATCTCTTGCTTTTTCATCAATCGCATCTGCTTTTACCTGGCTCCTGTAGCCCTGTTTGTGATACTGTTCTATAGTTACACGAAACGATTTACGCCGTTATGTCACCTGGTGTTGGGTTTGGGATTATCACTTGCACCGATAGGTGCGTATCTTGCCGTGACTGGTGTATTTGCACCATTACCGATCCTGTTTTCACTGGCTGTTATTTTCTGGGTAAGCGGTTTTGATGTTATCTATGCGCTGCAGGATATCGATTTCGACCGCACCCATCAATTATATTCCATTCCGAGTGTACTTGGAAAATCAAAAGCATTGCGTATATCTGAATTCCTGCATCTTCTCAGTGGCGCCTGTGTGATAGCGGCTGGATGGTATGGCCTCTTTGGTTGGCTATACTGGATAGGGATCATTGTATTCATAGGGATGCTTATATACCAGCATTCAATTGTAAAACCCAATGACCTCAGTAAAGTGAATATTGCTTTCATGACAGCTAATGGGATCGCCAGTGTTGTGTTTGGCCTGCTGGTAATTGCAGATATCTTTATCAAGTAGTCTCTGCGAAACCTCTGCTTCTCTGCGGCGCTGCGGTTGGAAAAAGTCTCGAAATGCGCAGTGCCGGCTTTTCTAAACCCTTACCAACCGCAGAGCCGCAGAGTTGCGGGACTTTTCGCTGGGTGATTGCCTGAAAACCTCGTACTTCGTACCTCGTAATTCGTACTTATACATGGCCCGTATTTTATGCATAGACTATGGTGGTAAAAGAACCGGCCTTGCGGTAACGGATCCTTTGCAGATCATTGCCACTGCATTAACCACCATTCACACGAAAGAACTGATCCCATTCTTAAAAAAATATTTCGAAAAGGAAAGCGTTGAGTTAATCCTGATAGGTGAGCCGTTGAACCTGGATGATTCCGCCACGCATGCAACGCCGCTGGTAAAGGCTGCGATTGTTCGCCTGAAAAAGGAATTTCCTTTGATCCCCATTCAAACCGTTGATGAGCGCTATACTTCCAAAATGGCATCCCGTGCCATGGTGGAAATGGGCATGAAAAAAAAGGACCGGCAGGTAAAAGGCAATGTTGACCAGGTGGCTGCAACCATTATGCTGCAGGAGTACCTGCAGTCAAGGCATCAGCGTTGACAGGTTTGCCAGTGTAAAGGTTGATTGGGTGAGCGGAATGGTTAAGCAGGATATAAATTTCGCAATTTCCCGATCGAAAATCGCAAATTCCAACCCCCTTCCCCTTTTTCCGGTATTTTCGTGTTTTTCTATAAAACAGGCACTGATGATCTATCCCGTGGTCGCCTATGGGGCGCAAATTTTGAGAAAGCACAGCAAGGATATTCAGCCGGATTATCCCGGGCTGCAAACACTTATCAGTGATATGTGGGAGACGATGTATGCGAGTTATGGTGTGGGACTGGCGGCACCGCAGATTAACAAGGATATCCGTTTGTTTGTAATGGACAGCGAGCAGATCTTCAGTAACCTGGAAGATGACGAAAAACAAATTTATCCTGATGGCCCGGGCATAAAAAAGGTGTTCATCAATGCGCGTATCGTCTCTTACCAGGGTGATGAGTGGTCTTATAATGAGGGCTGCCTGAGTATACCCAAAATTCGCGAAGATGTATTTCGCCCGGAAACCATCGTTATTCAATACCTGGACGAAAATTTTGAGCCGCATACCGACACCTTCAATGGAATCACCTCCAGGGTGATCCAGCACGAGTATGATCATATCGAGGGGAAACTTTTTATTGATTACCTCAAACCCCTGCGTAAAAAATTATTGCAGGGTAAGCTCAATGATATCAGTAAGGGCAAGATCAAGATGGATTATAAAATGATATTTCCCAAATGATACGATACAGAACGCTTTTACTATCGCTGTTTTTTTCGGCGAGGTTATTTTCACAGGATACTACCATCATTATCGATGAAAAACGCTTTACCCTTACAGAAGTGGTGGTTCGGAATAATTTTGACTATAAAACGCTGCTGAGTACCATTAAGGAAGATACCACGTTTTACAAGGCCTTTCGCAATCTTCGGGTGCTGGGGTTTACTTCGTATAACGATATCAAGATGCTCGATAAGAAAGGGGCCATCAAAGCTTCTTTGTTCAGCAAAACAAGACAGGAGCGTGCAGATGGCTGCAGAACGATGGAGGTTCTCGAGGAAAACGTTACAGGCGATTTTTACGACCGGAAAGGCGGTTATAATTATATGACGCCGGAGTTGTATGCCGGGCTGTTTTTTACAAAAGGAAAAATATGCGGGGAGAATAATATTGTTAAGGGAAGGAACCTGTTGATCAGCAACAAAAAAGGCATGGAGAAGCATAAGGAGCAGTTGAAAATGCTGTTCTTTAATCCCGGGAAGAAAATTCCGGGTATTCCGTTTATCGGCGATAAGCTTGATCTGTTCGACGAAAGTGCCCACAAATTGTATGACTACAAACTGGACATACAGGAGTTTCATAATGTACTCAGCTATGTTTTTTCCATTACACCTAAAGAGGAAAACCTGAAGAACGACCGGATTGTGGTGGACCAGATGGTTACCTGGTTTGATATGAAAACACTGGAGGTACTGGCGCGCAATTATTCGCTGAGTTATAAGGCTGGCGTATACGATTTTGATGTAAGTATGGAAGTGGAGATGGCTAAGTTTGAAGGACTTACAGTGCCGAAAATACTGCGCTACAAGGGCGATTGGGATGTTATATTCAAGAAACGCGAAAGGGCCATGTTCACCGCTACGCTGTTTGGCTTTCAAAAATAAGGGCCGCTGGTGCGGCCCTGTCGAAAATATACCCCCCGGTATATGTGTTCAGATGAACTTCTTATAAATTATGTAAGAACTGCAGAATATCTTTGAGGCTTTTCTTTTCGGGTGTGATGGAATAAGACACAGCTGTTCCCACACTATTTACGTCTTTACTGCCCAGGTACAGGCCATCCGCTATCCTCGATATGGTAACCAGTTTCAGTTTTGTACCGATCGGTATATTTGCTGCCGAGTAAGTACGTGTTCCAAAATCCGGGCGCAGGTACACAACCGTTTTCTGTTCGGTAAACACTGCAAATACTGCGGTATTTTTATTGGTATAGTTTAGGGGAAGGATAGCGTGGATTTTCGTTTTGGCCCGGCTGGTGTCAATAAATCTTTCCGCGTTTACCCAGCGAAGGTTTTTGGCAATCATCTCATATCCCATTATCTGCGGGGCGCCGGGGATGGTGGAGGGTTTAGTGTATATTCTTACCAGGCTGGTATCGGAATCCCTGGTCCAGGTAAAAGAAGTATCAATACCGCTTACGGGCACCGGGTTACTTTCCGTTCCGTTAAATACATGCAGATTTGGCTTTGGGGGTTCTGTATCGCTGAACCGTATTTTGATAAATGCGCCGGGAGCAAGTGTTAGTTCTTTACCCTCTTTTAAGACACGAATAAAAAAAGCACCTGCGGTTTCCAGCGGGTAACCGTTGCTGGTTGTGGGGGTAAATGCTTTGATAAAATCCCCTTTCTTCTTAAGCCGGAATAGTTCCAGCCGTAGTTTGCCGGTCACGGTGGCACCACCCGCACCCACGCAGGAACCCGCGGTAAAAGTTACTTCCAGGCTATCTCCATATTTCAGCGTGGTATCTTTTGAAGCGTCGAATGAATCTACGATGATATCCGGCAACATCAGTTTCGCCAGTTCGTGCACAGAGGCGCTGCCAGGTACATTTCTTACCCAGATGGTATCATTAAGGGGATGACCGCTGTAGGTGATAAAATTATCCGATAACTCTTTCTGGCAGGAAGCCAGTAACAGCATCGCAAAGGCCCCCAACATAAATACTATCTTTTTCATAACGCTCCTCGCTGGTATTTCATTCATTAGATACCGTTTCCGCATCAATTGCTGCCTTTATTGCCGGTTTAAATTCAGCCTTACGCCCAATGAAATACCCCCCAGGCTGAATTTCTGGTTATAGGCTGCATTGGGTGTGGTCATATTGGACAAATTGTACCGGAAATAGGGTTCTGCAAATACATGCATATCATCGCTCAATCGCTTAACAATACTTACACCGCCATAGATTCCCAGGCCGATATTGCTCTTGTAAACCATATTGGCCGCGCCTTTGGTAATGGGTACCGTTGCCAGGGAACTATCGAGCATTACGCCCTGGTACCAGGAAGAAACGTTGAATACCACGCCCGCATTGATGCCGATTTTCAGGTCGTCGTTTCCAAACTGGTAGCCTACCGTTACAGGAATATCAAAACTTCGGAATCGGTTGATAATGGTATTGTTTTTAAAACCGATCTGCTGCAGGATACTTGTATCCCTGACGATTACGGTGTCGCCTGGAGCACGTATGATGGTGCGGAGTGAAACGACCGTAATGGTCTTTATTTCATTTTCGGTGCGGTATACATACTTCTGGTTCATCTGCGAGAACTGTACGCCCGCCTTCACCAGTATATTTTCATTGATGGGTTTAACCAGTCGTAAACCCGCCGAATACCCGATACGCATACTCTCACTGCTGTCCTTACGCAACATATATTGCTGTGATGCAGTGTTATTGGTTAAAGAGCGGAACGCAAAATCCGGTGACACATAGGCTTCTACAAACCAATCGGTATTGCGACCTTTGTCTGCCGGGCAAATGATCACGTTCCTGAACTGGCTGGTATGGTTACCCGCAACTAATTTTTTATCTACGAGGCCATATTGATTTGTTAAAGAAAACGGTATAGTGGATCCGGATTGCAGATGCGCCGGCTGGTAAGGTTCGATGAATTCAAAATCGTCCTTTTCATTTACAGGATCTGCCAGCAGACCGGTTTGGGTATCGACGTTTTTGTTGCTGCCGGCTTTGTTTCGGTCGGGATGATTTGCTGCGATATCCTTGTCAATTACCAGTTCATTTTTCCGGTTAACCGTTGCGCCATTGATTCGGCCAGCGTTGTTTTTCAAATCGAACCCTGGCGTTATCACTCCTACATTTTCACCCGCATTGCGCCTGGCACCCCGTGTGGAGCGGACAGTAAGTGACGAAGTCGGGTCATCCGCATTAACATCCTTTTCCATTTGATTGGTGGAAGGGGAGGCCGGTAAAGTTCCCACCACGGCTTCCGCAGGTTGTTTTTGTGCCGGTAACGGTTCTCCAGGCAGTGTTTCGTGTTCTCCTGGTGATTGAGCTGATGCTTCCGGCGCCTGGGATGGGTTGTTTTGAGAATCCGTAGGGGAACTATTGTTAATTGAGCCAGTTTTTGACGGGGGCACTAAGGATTGTTCGTTGTTATTATTTTCAGGATGGTTTTGGGTAGTAGAATACCAGTAATATCCGCCACCCAGCAAGCCTATAAGTAACATTGCCAATGCAACAGCTCTTCCGGGGCTTCTAAACCAGGCAAAACCGCCACGGTCATTGTCTTTGTCAGGACGAACTTTTTCCCACAGGCCGGCAGGAACCGGTGCTGTATAATCCACCAGTTTACCGTTGACAAAACTGTCAAACTGGGTATCGGTGATCTTTTCCCAGAGACCGTCCGGAACGGGTGCTTCAACGTCTTTAAGTTTATTGCCGATAAAATTATCAAACTGACCATTCGCAACTTTCTCCCAAAGACCGGCCGGTACAGGCACTTCATGGTCCCCGAGTTTTCCATTCACGAAATTATCAAATTGATTATCGATCATTCTATACAGCAATTTTTTGCAGTTGTAGTATTTGATGTTGCAGCATCTTCCGCGCCTTTACCAATTGGCTGCGGCTGGTGCCGGGTTGAATATTAAGCATAACACCGATTTCCTCGTGGCTATAGCCTTCTATGGCGTTCAGGTTAAAGACCATCCGGTATCCTTCAGGCAACTGGCTAATCAGTTTCATCAGGTCACCTTCTCCCAAATGGCCATAGGCCTGCGGCCCAATCTGGGGCGCCTCGTAGCTGTTATCATCCACATCCTTGAAATGCATTTTCTTTTTTTCAAGATGGCGGATGGCGGTATTCACCACAATTCGCCTGATCCATCCCTCAAAAGCACCTTCAAATTTGAACTGGCCTATATACTGGTACACCTTGATAAAGGCATCCTGCAGCATATCTTCCGCTTCCATCGAGTCATTGGCATACCTCAGGCATACGGCCATCATCTTGCCCGCATACCGGTCAAACAGCATGCGCTGGCAGCGTGCATCCTGGTCAATACACCCTTTGATTAGTTGGTACTCTTCTGTCACCTGTGGAGGTTTGGTAGTTTAGGTCTATACTATAGATACGGCAGCAATTTACTTCGTTGCCCCGTTTTTGAAGATTATTTAACAAAATAGCCCGAAGATGGGTGGGTGCCGTTGCCGATTGCCAGTTGCCGGTTACAGGTTACCGGTTATTCTTAAGAGGTCAACCTGTAACCGGTAACCGGAAATGAACTCTATCATCTTCCGCGCCCTATGCCACCAAGAACTGGTCGTGGATATAATCAACAACGCTTACAAGGCTATTGGTTTCCTTGAATACCTTCAGTTGGCGGTCGGCGCCGGTGCCGTTTTCAAACATGGTAGCCACATAATTGATAATATGCCGGCTGCCCAGCTCATCCACCACATCATCCACAAAATCAAGCAGTTCGTAGATCAGCGACTTGGTATCCACCTCGGTTTCCTTACCAAAATCAATCAGGGTGCCATCTATGCCGTACCGCCCCGCGCGCCATTTATTTTCATTGATCAGCGAGCGCTGGTAGATCATGAAGTTGAGGTTCTGCTTGCGTAGCTTGTAGATCTTGGCACTAATGGCCTGGAAAAGTGCCGCAATCGTGATCGTTTCACTGATGGTCATAGGCACATCACAGATCCGGTATTCAATGGTGTTGAAGAAGGGATGCACCCTCAGGTCCCACCAGATCTTCTTCGCATTGTCGATGCAATTGGTCTTGATCAGCAGGTTCACATAGTTCTCATACGCTTCAATATTCTCAAAATGATCGGGAATACCCGTGCGCGGAAACTTGTCAAATACTTTGGTACGAAAAGATTTATACCCCGTTAACCGGCCCTCCCAGAATGGCGAATTGGTGCTGAGCGCATACACATGCGGAAGAAAGTAACGCGCCGTATTGGCGATATGGATGGCCATACGGCGGTCTTCCATACCTACATGCACATGCAGCCCGAAAATAAGGTTGCTGCGCGCTGCCTCCTGCAATTCATTTACGATCTGGTTATAACGCACATGATCCGTGATCAGTTGGTTTTCCCAGTGACTGAACGGGTGTGTACCGGATGCGCCTATCCATAAACCAATATCCCCGGCAATCTGCGCAATGTTTCCGCGCAGCGAAGCCACATCGCGGTACGCTTCATCAATATCACAGCAGATATCTGTACCCACTTCCACAACAGCCTGGTGCATTTCTGCTTTTACTTTGTCTTTGAGAATCTTCTGTCCCTCGTGAACGATCCTCTGCTCATGACTTTTCAGTTCACGTGTAACAGGGTCTATTACCATGTACTCTTCTTCTACGCCCAGGGTAAAATGTTGGTAGTTATTTGCCATACAGCTACATGCTAGATTGAACGTTGGTAAGATCTGAATTCTCTAAAATATCAGAATAATTTTTTCCCGGCACTGCTCCGTTTAACATATTCGCCCCATGTGAGGTTGTCTGCACCGGGCTTATTGGATTGTGCTTTTTCAATAGCATAGGTAGCCGCTGTTTCCACTACCCAGTCAAAGTTTTCCTGTCCAACACTTTTCAGGTCGGCATCGGGTGCGGGGTTACAAAAATCAATGGCATAGGGAACACCATTGCGCAGGGCGAGTTCCACGGTATTGAAATCATAGCCCAGGTATTTATTGATGCGCAGTACGATCTCTTCCATCTCTTTTAGTTTTTCAGCAGATGGTTTAAAATCGGCCACGTAACGCAGGTGATGCGGGTTGCGGGGTTCATACGACATGATGCGTACGTATTTTCCGCCAATACAATAGCAGCGGTAATATTCTTCAAAGATGATCTCTTCCTGCAGCAGCATAACCAGTTGTTGGGTTTCGCTGTGCTTCTCGAAGAAATCATTCATGTCGGTGAGTTTATAAACATTCTTCCAGCCACCACCCGCAAAAGGTTTCATGTACGCCGGAAATCCTACGTATTCGAAAATGCTATCCCAGTTCAAAGGATAGGCAAGGTTACTGAATGACTGGTCTGAAGTATCCGGCGGCAGGTCACGTGAGGGAAGGATCACGGTTTTGGGAACGGGCACATTGATTTTTGTGGCCAGGCAGTTGTTGAAAAACTTTTCATCGGCACTCCACCAGAATGGGTTGTTGATCACTGCGGTACCACACAGCGCGGCATTCTTCAGGTAGGCGCGGTAAAACGGTATGTCCTGGCTGATACGGTCAATGATCACATCATAACCGCTCGGCTCACCCTGCATGACCTTATCGATCCGAACGGGTTCGGCCATAATGCCGGGTATGTTCTTACTGTTGATACGCTCCACGAATGCCATGGGAAAACTTCTTTCCTGTCCGAACAGGATGCCGATCTTTTTCATAAAAAATGTTTTGGTGAATGATTATTACGGGCCACCTTATTGTTCAATTTAAGGAATCCTGCGTAGAATTTCTAATTTCCGTATCTAATTTCTGAATTATCCATGGAAACCAGAATTCGAAATTTTATTACTTATTTTTGGCGTTATGGCCGATGGTAAGACAACCCCTGTTTCCTCTATTCTTGTTGAACAGATCATCCTGACATCTGAGTACCTTGGCAGGGATGTGATCTTTGATGTTTATTTACCTTCGGCTATCGCACAGCCCGACCAGGTAAGCCTTTTGTTGTTGAATGATGGCCAGGACCTTCTTACCATGCCCTTTGATGAAATGCTTGACGGCCTGCTTACCCATGGAAAAATCGAGCCCCTACTGTGTATTGGCATTCATTGCGGCCCTGAGCGGAAAATGGAATATGGCACCGCCTACACAGCCGACTATAAAGGGCGGGGCGCCAAAGCGGGCTTGTATACAAAATTTATTTTTGAAGAATTGCTTCCCTATATCCGAAAGGCGTATAACATTCCTTCCTTCCGTGATAAATCATTTGCCGGTTTTTCGCTCGGTGCGCTGAGTGCCCTGGATATTGTATGGAACCATAGCAGTGAATTCAGCAGGGTGGGTATTTTCAGCGCATCATTGTGGTGGCGGCGGAAAGGGTATGATGATGGCTATGATGATGAGCAGGACAGGCTGATGCACCTGCAGGTGCGCAAAGGAACATTTCATCCCTGGCTGCGTTTTTTTATTGAGTGTGGTACCCTTGATGAAAAAGCTGACCGCAACCAGAATGGTATCATCGATTCCATTGACGATGCCCTCGATCTTATCGTAGAACTGAAAGCCAAAGGTTACACAGATGAGCACATCAGGTATCTCCAGGTAGAAGAAGGCAAACACGATGTGGAAACCTGGGGAAAAGCCCTCCCGGCGTTCCTGAAATGGGGATGGGGCAGGGGTGGTTTGTAGTTTGGAGTTTGGAGTCGGGAGTCTGGGGTTGTGTTTAGTGTAGTTATTCTTTTTTTAGCCCTTAGCCGTTAGCCTTTAGCGTTAAGCCTTTTCACTTTTCACTTTTCACTTTTCACTCCATCTTCTTTTCAAAATACAAATCTCCTAAAATTGGTCAATAAAAAAACCGCCTCATGAGAAGCGGTTTTTTTTATTTCACAAAAAAAATCAATTAGAAAATATACCTCACACCAAACTGTGCCTGCCATACATCAGTAATGCCGGTGCCTTTGCGGTAAGTGGAGTAATTGATGCTGTTATTCACCCTGTTCATCCTGAAAAGCGGCACGCCGTTGCCATCCACACCTGCTGAAGCAAGCGGGTTGAATGTGTTTACGAAATTGCTCACGCCGTAAGATGACTTGATCAGGTTACCAACGTTGAAGATATCCGCACGCAACTGAATGGTATGCCTGTTCTTTCCGATATTCCTGAACAGTTCCAGTTGTGTAGAGAAATCAAAACGAACAATATAGGGTTGTAACGAACCGTTCCTTTCTGCATACTGGCCCCTTCTTGTGCGCAGGTAGGGGTCCTGTTCAATGTACGCATCAAATGCATCTCTCTGTTGCTGCGCAGTTGCTGCGGGTGCAGAACCGGAAGCATTCAGGGTAGCAAAGTTCATTTCGCTCTGGTTACGTGGTACGTACATAAGGTCATTACCGGAAATCGCGTCGCCATTCATATCACCACTATAGGTATAAGAAAAACGTCCCTGGTTCTGTGACTGGCCAAACAATGAGAATTGCAGTGCAGCAGAATTTCCGAGTTCAATGCGGTAGTTAACATTACCGATCACACGGTTACGGATTTCGTTATCGCTGAAAGCAATATCGGTCTGGTTGTTTCCACGTATGCTCTGAATAGCGGTCCATGAACTGAATGCAATGGAACCTGGTGTCATATAATCACGTGCCCTTGTAAAGTTGTAGGCAACCATCCAGCCCAGGCCCTTGGCTTTGGTAGGTTTTTCTATTTTGATGGTAGCTGTCATGGAACCGCCCAGGGGACCGCTCTCCATTACAGTTGCATCAGTAATTTTGGGTACAACGCGTATTGCATTGTTAAGAGCTGCACCTGATAAACCTACACCCGGAAAACGTGGCCTTCTATCAGGTCCTGCAAACACAGCGCTGGCGGGTTTCAGGTTTGCATTGTAGTAGTTGATGTTTGACATGCTTTGTGTAAACATAAACTCTGCTGTTCCAACGATATCGCTGAACAGTTTCTGGTCAACAGCCAGGTTAGCACGCAATACCTGAGGAAAGCGGAAACTTTCTTCTGTTGTTGCGATTGCATAGGAAGAAGCCGGCACACCGGGTGATGGTGCGAAGCTTGGATAACTCGCAGGGGTTGTTGGCCTGAATGGATAAGCGGCTGTGTTGTTTGTATTTACGCCACCATTCAGCACACCGTTGTTACCAACCTGGTTGCTGATAAACACAAATGAAGGACGGCCGGTAAACAAGCCGATACCACCACGGATCTGCGTGCTTTTGTTTCCTTTAAGGTCATAGTTGAAACCTACTCTGGGACTGATCATCAGTTTGGCTCCCGGTAATTTTGATGTGCTTAATTTTGTAGGCTGCAGGTTGTTGTCTATAAAGGTAAATCCATCTACTTCTGAGTTCACGAAACCGGATCCACTGAAATAGGGTACTTCAAACCGGATACCGTAAGTAAGGCTGAAGTTGGATTCAAGGTTCACGTCATCCTGTATATAAGCGGCTATCTGGCGTGCTTTGGTAGTTGCCAGCCATGGTCCGCCACCCGGAAGGTTGCTGAAATTAGCGCGGTAGTTACGCATGAACACCGGGCTGAAAGTAGCGTTTGGATTTGCGAGATAAGCATCTGCCGCTTTGTAAAAATCACCAAGGTTGTTGAAGGTGAAGATACCATTGATCAACGGTGTAAAGCCATTCACGAATGAAAAACTTTCATAGGAAATACCTGCAGTGAGCGTATGCTTGCCCAGGTAAGCCGTTAGGTTGTCACTGAACTGCCATGTATCTGTATTCAAAAGGTTGTTAGGTGTGAAGGGGTCATTAACAAAAGAAATATAGTTAAGGCTCTGGTTTGATTCAGCAGCAGGCAGTGTAGATGAGCCTGATGTAGGCACCGTTGTTAACGGGCTGCTGCCATCCTGGATATCTACCATGGGAAAATTACCGCCCTTCACAGCCCTGAAAT
>JANPIE010000153.1:0-3221 GCA_031424835.1 Chitinophagaceae bacterium | reverse complement strand
GCAATAAAACCATCCGCCTTTCCAATCTTTTCGTCTTTAAGGTATATCATCTGGTGACCGTTAAGCCAGGTAGTGACTTCATCAGCATTTACTTTTATTTTCATGGTGTTCCATTCTCCCATCTTCAGCCATTGTTCGTCTTCGGGTTTGGGTTTGATGAGCCAGCCGCGGCCATAGGATTCATAAACACCACCAGAATTTTTATTGGGCGGCGCCACTTCCACCTGCCAGCCGCTGATCTTTACGCCATCGATGGATGATCGGAAAAATACGCCGCTGTTGCCATTGGCTTCCTGTTTGAATTCAACTGTAAGGATGAAGTTTTTAAACGACTCGGTAGTGGAGAGATAACCATATTGTTTATCCGGGCCACTCTCACAGATCAATTCGCCATCGGACACATACCATTTTTCTGTGCCATTGATCTTCCAGCCGGTAAGGTCGTTGCCGTTGAAGAGAGATTTTATCTGTGCATTTGTTGTTTGGCACCAGACAATCGTTAGGAGTAAGAGTAAATATTTCATAATTACTTTTTTTTGCCACAGATTACACAGATGGCCACCGTTTGAAATCAATGCCAATCTGTGTAATCTGGCTGATTTTATATGCCTGCTTTTGTAACAACTTCAACGATATTCGGATAACTATCCCGCAAACATTCTTCCAGTTCCTGCCCGCTCAGCCAGCGAATATCGGTGATATCTTCTTCGGTTTGGGGGAGCAAGGGTTGTTCTCCGTAAGCGGTCATGGCAAACCAATGGGTCTCTTTCACAACATCGCGATCGAGATAAGTATCATAGTATTCATGATAGCCAATTTCCAGCAGGCGACCCAGTTCAACATTCACCAATCCGGTTTCTTCCATCACTTCTCTAAGTGCGCACACCTCTATGGTTTCCCCTTCATCCAGTTTACCTTTTGGCAGGTCCCATTTACCGCGGCGGTAGATCATCAATAACTCACCGTGTTCATTTTTTACCAATCCCCCGCCTGCCAGTATTGTGTATTTATCCATTGCACATCAAATGTGCCTACAATTTCCCAATTTCCCAATCCAAAATTTCAAAATCCCAAATCTAAATTTCAAAATCCCTGAATACCTTAGCGCTATGACAAACGAAAAAGCCGTTGCAGAAAAATTATTACAGGTAGGTGCCGTAAAACTCAGTCCGGAACAGCCGTTTACCTGGGCCAGCGGCTGGAAGAGTCCGATCTATTGTGACAACCGCAAAGTGTTGTCTTTTCCCTATGTGCGTGATTTTATCAAAAGCGAGATGTGCAATACCATATTCGGGCATTTTCCTGATGCGGGTGTATTGGCGGGTGTGGCCACTGCGGGTATTCCCTGGGGAGCCATGGCAGCCGACCAGTTGAAACTTCCCTATATCTATGTAAGGCCCAAACCCAAAGAGCATGGGCTGGGTAACCAGATTGAAGGAGGATATGAGCCGGGACAAAAGGTGCTGGTAATCGAGGACCTGATCTCAACGGGTAAAAGCAGCCTGCAGGTAGTGGAGGTATTGCGCAATGCAGGCATGGAAGTAGTGGGTATGGTTTCGATTTTTAACTACGGATTTGCAGTTGCCGAGCATGCATTTGCCCATGCGGGTGTATCTTTCCGTTCATTAACGGATTATCCGCACCTGATCAGCCTGGCGGTTGAAAAGGGGCAGGTTTCGGCCGATACAGAACGGTTATTGCTGGATTGGCGCAACGACCCGGCTAACTGGCAGGGAAAATAAAGGCAAAAGCATTTCACTATGAAAAGAATGATGGTTATCATGGCTGTGTTGATGGGACTTGGTTTTGCGGCGGGGGCCCAGCAGCCCAAGCCGTTGTGGATCACGATCAAGTCGGCCAACCTAAAGTGCTGGGAGTGTAAAGAAAGGCTCGAAAAGTTCCTTATCAGGGAGAATAAAGCCAATATGGAAAGCGGGATTGCCCAATGGAAGATCAACCTGCTGCAGGGCGAAATACGCCTGCAATATTTACCCGACCGAACCAACCCCGAAGTGATCAAAACAGCACTGAACAATGCCGGTTTTGACGCCGATGATATGAAAGCGGAAGAAGAAGCCTATAAATTGCTTCCACCGGCCTGCAAACGTACTGAAGACGGAGGTGGGCCTAAGAACAGGAAGCCGTGTCATGTGCAGCCGTATTGAATATCGAATATCGAACAAGGAATACCGAAGGTCTAAATAAGTGACTGAGGGCGGGTGTTCCTTTCAGCATTTGTAATTAGCCACCAGAGGGAACTTCGCTATTCGATATGATCGCCGTATCAGAACAAACTCAACTTATGCCTTGCCTCATAATTAAACGGCACCGTAGCAAAGAATCCTGCTTTCCCAACGCGGGTGGTGCCTTTTACGTTAACCAGTACCTCCTGGCTAAACAATAGGTTTAAACCATTTTTCAGGATGGCTTTCATGTCCACCATGATGCGCGAGGGTAATACAAACTCGGCGCGGCGGGGTATGTGCATGAGTGTATCCAGCTGGAATTTGCCCAGGTAGCTGTTATCGATATATACATCACAATCCACTTTCCGCAGATCCACCCCAAACCCGTTTGGGTTGTAATAGACCAGGTCCATTACCAGAGCGGTCTTATCGTACCCCACAGATTCGATCTTAAAATTCTTCATGTCGCGGTAGTCAAATCCCTGTGGTTTTTTACAGGATACCAGCAAAAGGAGCAGGAGCGCAAAAAGCATTGGGTTTTTCAAGGCGGGCATATTTAGCTGCAAATTACTTGAGACAAGGTGAATTACCATTGTTGCTGCCCGTATTTCGGAGAGCCTTAACGCTTGCGGATTGTGGGAAGAATGTGGAAGGAGAGGAGGAAGTTCAATTTTACCTTTAAGATAAAACGAGTTGGGTAAAAGGTGGAGCCGGCCTGCCAAGCGCGCTAATTTATAGTACTAAAAATAGTAGCAATACGGTCCATGCAAGCCATTCATTATTACGCTAAATTTACTAGCAATGGTATAATGTCATAAATAATTAATAATAAACAATTTACACAGTTTATATCTTGTTAATTACGAATTAAAAAATATCCCATTCAGGCATTATTTTTTGATAGTAAGGTGCATTTAGATAAATCCGATTTATGTCAACTCTAGTAATTGAAAGTCAATATTTTGGCGTGATTGATTGGTATAAAATGTTGTTTGCATTTTCAGATGTTAAAATAGAACAATGTGATAACTACCA
>JANPIE010000152.1:0-2978 GCA_031424835.1 Chitinophagaceae bacterium | reverse complement strand
GCCCACCAAATGACCCGCGGAGTTATAAGAGTTGGTAGTAAGTACCAGGTCAGAAATATTACTGTAGGTTACATAGTCAAGGTCCGCAGTAAGTTCGGTACCGGTAGAATCAAAATTGTGTTTCCAGTTAAGGTTACCCGTAAAGTTTTGAAAGCCAATTTCATTCTTTGTATCAGACACCAGTGAATAAAGGGTTGCGCCATTCTTATCTCTGAGTGTAGACGTGGTAACGGGTGTCGGGCGACCATCAAATTTAAAACCACTCACTACAATACCGAATACATTTTTTTTATTGGGCTGGTAGTCGAGCCCCAGTTTCAGGGTCTGGTTAAAATTGCCGAATGTAAAATTGGTAAGCAGGTTGGAAGAGCCGTCAACAACACCATTGTTATAAAAGTTACGGTCGATCTTCAGTTCATTTCTTCCCCGGAAATAATTTGGGTTGTAGTTGCCAAAAATATTGAACTTGTCTTTTTTGTAATTGAAGTTGAAACTGTTCTGTGATTTCGGGATAATGTACAGGGTACCATTCGGGTTAAAAATACCTGTCGTAACACCTAATGTAAAGCTTCCATTGAATCCCGCGTTCCTGCCTTTTTTTGTTTTGATATTGATAAGCCCCGAATTTCCGGACGCATCGTATTTGCTTGAGGGGTTTGTCATGATCTCGATCTGGTCAAGCGCAGATGCGGGCATATTTTTTAATAGGTTGGCAAGATCGGTGGGCGACATATATGTGGGCTTGCCATCAAGCATCACGATCACACCCGCTTTACCGCGCAGGCTGATGGCTCCGTCATTGCTGACACTTATGCCGGGCGATTTTTCCAGTATATCCATGGCCGATGCGCCCGCGCTGGATGGAGATGCTTCCACATTTACCAGGGTTCTGTCAATCCTTGATTCGATAAAAGGTCTTTTGGATTGCACCACCACTTCATTAATCTCTTTGGTACCTACGCGTAATGCGATTACGGGCAGGGTGATATCCGTTGACGCGGCATCGAAAGCGGCTGAAGCAGTTTTTACATAGCCTACCAGAGCAACCGAAGCAAAATATTTTCCTGCTTTGATATTCACAAATTCAAATTGCCCATCCTGGCCCGTTACAGCCAGTTTTACCAGGGAAGAATCTTTACCACGCAATAATGAAACCGTGGCGGATTGTATGGGGTTACCCTGCTCATCTTTAACTACGCCCATCACTTTAACAGATGACTGCCCGAATGTGGCGGCTGAACCCAGTAAAAAAAACAAACAGAGCGTAACAATTCGTTGCATAAGCGGGGGTTGTGATAGTAAAGATTTAGAGAAACCCCGTTTAAGTATTGTCAAAAAAGGATAAAGCGTTTGTTTTTCCGGTCGAGAGGCCACTTTGAGCTACTCAAAGTCAATTAGGCTGGCGGGTTTTTACATCAAAATGCAGGGAATGCCCGTAATAAAAAGCGAGAATCTGGGGCGATATTCCCCGAGACAGATTCACAGATTCGTCGATCATGGGTTGATCTCTGCGGTAGGCTCTGCATCTCCCCGTCTCTGCGGTTGGCAAGTGCTGGCATTGGTAAGCGGTATCCATTTCAAAGCTTTTCCCAACCCGCACAGCCGCCAAGCCCGCAGCCTTTACGCAGAGGAAAAAAACTCGCAAGGAAAACTCTCAAAAAAATCTCTTTTCTCCCTTCTCACTTTTGACTTCTGACTTCTCACTCTCCTTCACATCTCATCATTCAACGAAAACACCGGTTTCCGGTACATCCATTGCCCTCCCGTGAAATCAGGAAACTCAACCGTCTGGTTGCCGAGCTCGATGGATCTTTCGCTGAGCGGAGTGATGGCGCTCCAGGATGCAGCATCGTATACGTCCATAGGTGTGGGAATTTTTCTTTTGATGGATTCCACGAGTGCATGTACCACAAAAAAATCCATCCCGCCATGACCCGCGCCTGAGGCATCTTTGCTCCATCTTGCCCAGAGCGGGTGATCATATTTATCGAGCCAGGATTGTGCAGCATCCCATTGGTGGGATTTCGCGGACTTATCCTGTATGTATAAACTCTTGTTTACATCCATCCACAATCCTTCTGTTCCCTGTACGCGGAAACCTAAAGAGTAGGGTCGTGGAAGATTGGTGTCATGCTGAAGCAGGATGGTTTCTCCGTTCGCACACCTGATGGAAGTAGTGACCACATCGCCAAGTTTAAATTCCACTTTTGCATTGGGATGATCGGCCCCGCCTTTTTTTACAATATGGTTATGCAGCCCCCGTGCTTTTGATGAGAAAGAACAGAGCGAAAGAAAACGGTTACCGCGGTTGATGTTTGCATAGTGTGCAATAGGACCGATACCGTGCGTAGGATAGAGATCGCCGTTGCGGTGAACAGAATGGTCCGTGCGCCAATGCGCTTCCGAAAATCCTTTCTCACCAAATTCAACGCCATGGCCGTATGGATTTACACCGTCATTGAATTTTACTTCACGCAGGTCGTGCTGGTATCCTCCCTGCAGGTGAATGATCTCGCCGAATAAACCCTGGCGCACCATATTCAGCACAGCCATCACATCGCGGCGATAGCAAACGTTCTCCATCATCATTACCTGCGCATGGTGTTTTTCTGCTGCGCGTACCACTTCCCAATGATCCTCCAGTGTTATACCGATGCATACTTCCGAGCCAACGTATTTGATACCCGCCTCCAGTGAACCAATGATCATCTGTTTATGCCATTCCCATGGAGTGGCGATAATGATGCCATCAACTGTATCGAGCTCCAGCATTTTTTTCCAGGCATAAGGATCACCGGTGAATACGCCGGGCATTTTTTTACCACTTTTCGTGATGATCTCCCTCGCTGATTTCAGCATGCGTTCATCCACGTCACAGATGGCAACAAGGTCCACATCGTTCCTGCGCAGCAAAAGATCAAGATGGTTCTGCCCACGGAGTCCAACGCCGATGATGGCCATTTTTACTTTGGTGTCTG
>JANPIE010000151.1:0-29235 GCA_031424835.1 Chitinophagaceae bacterium | reverse complement strand
CGCCCTATACGTATAGTTGGAGTGGTGCTAACCTCAGCCTGTTAAGCAGCACAACCAGTTCCGCTCCTGTATTCACCGTAGGAAACACGAGTGGTTCCTATACCTACACGGTAACGGTAACGAACCGCTATGGTTGCAGTAAGACGGCAATCATCAGCCTCTGTGTTACTGATGTTCGGGTACCGGGTAGCAATGGAAAAGTTTATGTATGTCATTTACCACCGGGCAACCCTGGCAACAGGCAAACATTGTCTATCAGTGTGAATGCAGTTGATGCACACCTCGGGGGCCATACAGGTGACAGGTTAGGAAGTTGCGACCAGTCGCCATGTGGCACAACAGTGATAAATTCAATTACAGGAAACACACTGAATGTAACTAACGAAGGCGCAAAAACAACTCTTACCAGTGAGGAAGAACTAAAAGTAACCGTAATGCCGAACCCAAGCACCACTTACTTCACCCTGAAACTGGAGAGTAAATACGAAACACCGGTTAACATGCGTGTGATGGATGCAAAGGGCAGGGTAGTAGATGCCAAATCGAAGATCGGTGGAAACAGCTCAATACAGATCGGGCATAACTACAGCAGCGGAACGTACTATGCAGAGTTGATACAGGGAACGCAACGGAAAGTGGTGCAGTTGATCAAGGTAAGAGGATAGCGATGTTTAACTCGGAATTGCCCTTTATTCATAACGCTGACACTGTTTTTGTGTCAACCTATATCCGGACGAAGCACTAATATTTTCAAAAAAAGGGAACTTTATAAAAGGTTCCTTTTTTTTGGTACCCGGGGGGTATTAGATGTAAGATTGCGGCCAAAGATTAAATCCGCCCGGTGGCTTAAAACCGGCGACATTTCCGCGTGTTGGCGAGATGGCTTTATTCAGATGAGATACGCGTAGTGCAATAAAAAAGTCCCACATTTCTGTGAGACTTTTCAGTGACCGCGTCAGGATTCAAACCTGAAACCTTCTGATCCGTAGTCAGATGCTCTATTCAGTTGAGCTACGCAGCCATTCCCGTTTGGGGGTGCAAATATAAGACCTAATGGATTATCGGCAAAACCAATCTGGATTAGTCCATATCATAGAGTCCGGCAGCCGTTTTTTCAGTAAGGTTTTTCGGTAGTAGCCACACAAAAAACGCGGCCAGTTTGTTCACAAAACCGGTTACGGTTTCTGCTTTGCGGGCGTACATGGCGTCTACCGCCAGTTTGGCAACGGATCCGGGCGTCATATTGAATCTTTCCGCGGCTTTTACGGCTTTTTCATTCACTATCCGGGCACGACTTGCAAAACCGGTGTCGGTAGCGCCCGGGCTCACCGCAGTAACAGACACATTCGATTTGCGGAGCTCGTAGCGCAGCCCACGGCTGAAATTGAGCAGAAAAGCTTTACTGGCGGCATAGGCTGTAAGTCCGGGTACCGCCTGGTAAGCTGCTGAGCTCACAATATTGAGAATATAACTTTGCGCTTGTGTCTTCAGCATCGGAAGCAAAAGGGCCGTTAATTCCAATGGCACCTGCATATTTACGCGCATCATATCACTATGCTCTGCAGGGGTATAATTTTCAAAGGCCCCGCTGAGGCCGTAGCCGGCGTTGTTTACAAGGATATTAACAGGATAAGCATGCTGCTGCACCCATCTGAATACCTGGCTGCCTGCGGTAGTATCGGCCAGATCAATGGCAAGGAACTGTGCCTGCACTTTATATTTTCCATTCAGTTCCTCGCATAGTTCCTTTAACAGGGGCTCACTGCGGGCAACCAATAAAAGGTTAACTCCACGGGCGGCCAGCTCTATTGCTATGGCCCTGCCGATTCCCTTGCTGGCTCCGGTAATTAGTGCATATGACATTTCGCAATGTTAATCATTAAACGATATCGGGGTGCAATAACCCGATAGTTTTTTGCACGGTGGGGGAACGTGCTGCTTCCTGTTTTCGGAAAAAAAAGGCACTGAAAAAGAAAGGTTGCCGGTTTGGGTGATCAGGCGATGATGGTTTCTGGTTCGGTTCAAATTCACAGCTTAAGGATACTTAACAACTCTGATGGATGCACTTCGAGACCTACCGACAACTCAATTAAGGTAAGCAGTGTGATATTAATGCGCCCCTGTTCAATTTTGGAGATCTTACTATTGTCCAGATTACAGGCATAGGACATTTCACGAAGACTCAACCCCTTTTTTTCGCGAATTTTCTTGATATTTTTACCAAATTTCTTTAATATTTCGGCGGGTTTATGTTCCATTGGTTCTAAAAATCATTAAAAATGGGCAAAATGGTGAGGTTTAAAAAGACCGCACACAAATAATCGCTTAATTTGTAGATTTTATGGCTGCTATCAACCCCACATTTCGTCATTTGGTTCAACTGCCCATTGCAGATTTATCTGTGAGTGATGCATTCAAAAAATCAGCACAGGCAAATGGTTTTACCACCCTGCAACAAATGCTGGATATCCCACTTACCGAACTGGTAAAAATGGAATGGTTCAGGAGAGACATTCTGGATGAACTTATGGAACTACTAAAGAGCGCAAAACAAGCGTAGCCGAATGGTGGTTGCGGGCGCTTCTGAAGCTGAACACTATGATGTCATCGTATGTCAATCCTCACAGCCTCACAAGCATTTTACGGGTGGTGCCCATCTGAAATTCTTCCTAAAGTTATCAAGATTTTGTTTTTGAAGCACGGAATTTACGCTCTTTAACAGGGCTTAAACAGCTATGTATTTTGCCAGCGAAGCTGTGTGGGCTAAGAGCAGCGGCTAACAGGATTGGATAATGGTTACGCATAAAAAAGGCCCACAAATTGCGGGCCTTTCAGATAAAATACTGATCAGATCAATGATGTACCTTGGATGTAAAACGATGGTAGAATGGTGTACGGCTGTTCTCATCTTTTGGTTTGTACTTGCCCGTTACAAACGGTATGTACATCACGCGCCGGCGACTGGCTTCGCCAAACAGTGGCGACTGCTTTACCCTATGCCATAACCGGCCATCGTGAACCGAAAGATCACCCGGATGCAGGTCGAAGCCCACTTCGCGGTCATCATCATTGTTGTCTATGAAATATTTTTTGCCAAAAAGCAGTTTTAAGACGTTCTGTTTGTGCGTTCCAGGCAATACCCGCAGGCCGCCGTTCTCAAATTTGCAATCATCCAGGTGGATACCTACGTTCAGCATAGGCATGATCTTTTGTCCAAGGAACAGGTCGCGGGGGGCGTCCGTATGCCATCCCATCTGTGTAAAAGTGCTGTTGGGCGTATTGATGTAATTGTTGATCACCAGGCCATCCTTCTCGTTTTCGGCAATCCGGCCCTCGTAGGGGTGTAGGAAAGACATTAAACCGCGGAGACGCGGCTCTTCAAGCAGGTTATGCAATTCTTCGCTGTATAATGAACTGAAACAAAGCCTTTGAATCGTCCTGTTGCCATGCTCGTCTTTACCGAATTTAAGGGGGATGCCGTTTACCTTGTCACGCTCTTCCTTCAGCCACATCTCTTCCAGCCGCTTAAACTCGTTAATAAAGGTGGCCACTTTGTCTGTGCTAAGAAAATTCCTGAATACAATAACACCATGCTCATCAAAAAAATCCAGTTGCTCCTGCGTGACTGTATCTCCCAGCTGAAAATGACTTTCCCATTTTTTCATCTTACTCTATTACGTTAGAAATGTAATGTTAATTAATTATTATGAAACCAGTAAGACCGTACGTCTAAAAAACGAGCAAATCTAAGCAATTTCTTATAAGGTTTTGACCGTTTGAAGTATAAGCGGTTAATTTACAGCCTTTCTAACTAAAAACGGGCAGGTCATAAGGCGTTTTTTTTACATAGTAATTGCTGTCAATCTCCTGAACATACCGGTTTTTTCGCAAAAAGACAGCGGTAAGACCAGTCACCTGGTTTTGTTGCCGGTTATTTCAAGGTCCATTGAAACGGGCTGGTCATTTGGATCGGTGGCAGCCTATACCTTTCGTATTTCTGGATCAGATACGATCTCCCGTACCTCCAACCTGGAGGCCCTGGCGCTTTATTCCACAAAAAAACAACTGGTGACGGCACTTAACGGTACGCAGTATTTTAGAGGGGAGAAGTATATTCTCAATGAGCAGATTTCCTTCAGCTCATTTCCTGATAAATTCTGGGGACTGGGGAAAAATACGCCCGATGCCGCCGAGGAGCCCTACCGCTTCAGGCAATATTATATTTTTGTTCACCTGCTGCGTAACATCGTTCCCCACCTGTTTGCCGGGGTGGTATTTGAGAAACAAAAGGTGTGGGACGTGGTTTATGAGGCAGGAGGCGCTTTTGACCAGCAAAACGTACAGGGCAGGGGCGGTTATATGGTGGCCGGCCTGGGGGGAAGCATTACCTACGATTCGCGAAACCAGGCATTTGCACCCGATAAAGGCATCTATGGCCAGTTATTCATTAACCATTTTGACAAGTTCTGGGCGTCCGATTTCAACTATACCAATATCATCCTGGACCTGCGTAAATACTTCCACCTGCCCCGTAACAGGGTATTGGCCATGCAACTGTACAGTTTCAATAATACCAGCAGCGAAGTGCCTATACGCAGCCTCGCTTCATTCGGGGGTGCCAACAGGATGCGGGGCTACTACGAGGGCAGGTATAAGGACCTTGACCAGCTGCTATTGCAGGCTGAATACCGGTTTCCGGTTTACAAACGGCTTGGCGCGGTGGTGTTTGGCGGCGGCGGGAGCGTTGCGCGCGACTGGAAAGACTATGCCTTCAATGATCTCCGGTACTCCTATGGTGCAGGCCTGCGATTTGCGCTGGATAAAAAAGAAAGGCTGAATGTGCGAATGGACTACGGGATTGGTATGGGGAAGAATAACGGGTTTTATTTACAGATAGGCGAGGCATTTTAGTTCCATCCCGCCCCGGAAGACAGTTTCTCGTCCACCACTTTGCGAAACTCTCTGCTACTCCGCGTCTTTGCGGTTGGAGAACGCTCCGTAATTCGGGATGCCTGTTTTTTAAGACTTTACCAACCGCGGAGACGCAGTGTATGGGAGGGTTTCGCAGAGAATGGGGTTAGTATTTGGTGATTTTTTTGCCAACCAGGTATACGAGGTAGCTAAAAACAAAGGCGGCCAATACATCGATCGTGTAGTGTACATGTTGTATCAAAACAAAGCTGGCAATACAGATGGTTGAGATGGCCGCAAGGATCTTATCCGTTTTTTTCTTCAGGTTAAAGAACATCAGCAGTTGTATGGATGTATGACCGGAGTAAAAAAGGTCCTTCTGGATAAATACATCGGTGCCTCCATAAAAAATACTGGCCAATGGATCTTTCAGTGGGATCAGGCCGGGCGGTGGGTCGAGTGGGAATAAGAGGATGGTTATCATCCTCGATGCGCAAAGGATGATGAAGCAGACAAGAAACGTGATAAAGATGGATGGATCCTGAACACATCGTACCCATAACAGAATGGTCATGGACCATATGACGAGGAAAGTGGGGATTGACACATCATTTGGCGGAATCATTCTAAGCAAACCATCATTCAGCACGGGCCCGGGACGCTGTTCTATGAATGCAAAAAAATAAGGGAACGAGACGAGTATAGCCAGTAAAATGATACTGGCAATGATGGTAAGTATCCTGAATTTTCTATTAGCCCATGCCTGCCTCCAGGCCAAAGCAATGGCCCTGTTCCCACGCTGTTCTTCCATCCGTCAAAAATAGAATGATTTTATCTTATGTACGGCAGCCCTTAATAATGCCATCTTACAAATGCTTCAACAGCGGCATATTTCGTTAGACCCAGTGATGCATATTGATCTGCAGTATTTGCGTTCCTGTCTTCGGCCCTTTGCCAGAATTCGCGGCTGTCTGTTCCCTGGAAGGGGACCATGTCTTTTTGCGACTGGTGTATAAAAATGCCGAACCGTTTTTTCATTACCTGGTCAGGACTCATGGGGATAGCCATTTCGATCTCTGAAATATCCCATTCCTGCCATGCACCTTTGTAAAGCCATACCCAGCAATCCTTCACCCATGACTCACCTGCAGCTTTCAACCTTCTCAGGCTCTCAAAAATGATATCCAGGCAAACTTTATGGGTGCCATGTGGATCGGCCAGGTCGCCGGCGCAGTACACCTGGTGTGGTTTCAGTTTACGTAACAGTGCCATGGTTATATCGATATCCGCTTCACTCATCGGCTTCTTATCGATCGTGCCTGTTTCATAAAATGGCAGGTTCATAAAATGACAGCGGTCCTCGGTTAAGCCAACATAGCGGCAGGTTGCCTTGGCTTCACAACGGCGGATCAATCCTTTGATGGATCGTATGGCATCGGTATCGGTCTGGTCCTTTTGTTTATTGGCGATGTATTCCCTGGCCGCCACCAGTATTTCCTGGCTTTTTTGGTTATCGATGCCAAACATTTCTTCAAAACCTACAGCGAAATCAATGAATCGTGTTACAAACTCGTCGGTTACGGCAATGTTGCCACTGGTTTGGTACCCCACATGGACCTCGTGGCCCTGGTCGTGCAGGCGCATAAAGGTGCCGCCCATGCTGATGATATCATCATCCGGATGTGGAGAAAAAATCAGGCAGCGTTTGGGATGTGGCTCACTTCGTTCGGGATGCGCTGGTATTACCGCATTGGGTTTACCGCCCGGCCATCCGGTTATGGTATCGCGTAGCATGTAATACACTTCCAGGTTGATCTCGTAGGCATCGCCTTTTTCAACCAGCAAGTCAGAAAGGCTGTTCTCAACATAGTCGTCTGCGGTAAGACTAAGTACGGGTTTATTCATTTTAAGCGACATCTGCACCACGGCCCGCCTGGTCATTGCGGGCGTCCAGATACAGTCCCCAGTTAGCCATGGAGACTTAATACGGGTAAGGTCGCTTGCCGCCGCCTCATCTACAATGAACGTGCAATCGTTGTGCTGCTGCAGGATACTCGCTGGCACATGTTCGCTTACATTACCCTCTACCGACCGGGCAATGATAGCGGATTTAGAGCCCCATCCCATCAATAGAATTCTTTTTGCCTGCAGTATGGTGCTGATGCCCATGGTAATGGCGAGGCGGGGTACCTTGGAAATATTTTCAAATTCATAGGTATTGGCGATGCGCGTGGTGTTCTCAAGATTAACCAGTCTTGTCTTGGAAAAAATACTGGAGCCAGGCTCATTAAAACCAATATGCCCGTTAAGTCCGATGCCCAGTATCTGCAGGTCGATTCCGCCTACTTCCTGGAATGTTTTTTCGTAGGCAGCGCAATGTTGTTTGATCTCTTCTTTGGGCCAGCTTCCATCTGGTATATGGATATTTTTGGGATCGATATCAATATGGTCGAATAAATTCCGATGCATAAAACTCCAGTAACTCTGGAAAGCAGTTTTGCCGATAGGATAGTATTCGTCCAGGTTGAAGGTGATTACATTTTTAAAACTCAACCCTTCTTCTTTGTGCATGCGTACCAGTTCTGCATAGAGGTAAATAGGGGTACCGCCGGTGGCCATGCCGAGTACGCATTTTTCTTTTTTCTTTTCTTTTGCGCGGATAAGATCAGCGATTTCCCTGGCCACGTATTTAGAACCTTCATAGGCGCTGGGATAGATCTTTACGGGTATTTTTTCAAATGAATCAACCATGATCGCAGTGAGTTTTTATTATTTGCAAAAGTACATGCTCTTTTACCTACGGGGAAATATTAGACCTTTTTATTGTTAAACGGACCCTACAGTACATGCTTAGATTACAGCGCACCGTTTTTGAAAGGTAATGCCGGATAACCGGCAAATAAAAAGATCCCGGAAAATCTTGCTATTTCCCGGGATCAGTAAGATATCAACCAGATACAGGTTTACAACCCGGTTGCCGCAGATGCTAATCAACGGTTGTTAACTTGATGATATTGGTAGGAAGGTGCAGGTGTACTGGTGTGCTTCCCGTATTGATCACTACATCTCCCGTATTGATAAAGCCTCTTTCTTTTAAGATACCAATCTGGTCGGTGATGATATCGTCAAGACTGTCTTCCTCTGCATAGTAAAATGCGCGTACGCCCCAGCTAAGACTCAACTGGTTTACCAGCGATCTCTCTTTCGTGAAAATATAAAGCGGAGAGGAGGGGCGGTAACTGCTTAACATAAAGGCAGTATAGCCACTTTGGGTCATACCGATCAGTGCTTTTGCCTCTACATCTACAGAAATCTTACACGCGTTGTAGCAAATGGCATCACTATGAAAAGAGGGAGAGTGGGGTTGTGGTTTGAGGTCCTCGGCGCGGTTGTAACGGTATTCTTTCTTTTCCACTTCAGCGATGATTTTGCGCATGGTTTCCACCACCAGTGCAGGGTGCTGGCCCGTAGCGGTTTCGCCACTTAACATCACGGCATCGGCTCCTTCCAGTACCGCATTGGCAACATCTGTAATCTCGCTGCGGTTGGGTTTTACGCGGTCTATCATACTCTCCATCATCTGCGTGGCCACAATAACGGGCTTTGCGCGGTGGATACATTTGCGGATGAGTTCTTTCTGGATCAATGGTATTTTTTCAATAGGCAGTTCCACGCCCAGGTCGCCCCGCGCCACCATGATGGCATCGCTTTCCACTATGATATCGCGGATGTTCAACAAGGCCTCGGGCTTCTCTATTTTAGCAATGATTTTAGTCTTGCTCTGCTTTTCGTTTAGTTTCTCTCTCAGGATCACGATATCATTCACGCTGCGTACAAAACTCAGGGCCACCCAGTCGCATTTCTGCTCAATGATGAACTCCAGGTCCACCAAATCCTTTTCCGTTAAAGCCGGCAGCGATATTTTGGTATCGGGAAGGTTAATGCCTTTTTTAGAGGATAAAATGCCGCCCAGGGTTACCAGTACTTTTACATCACCATTGGGTTCAATGCTGGCCACCTTCACTTCAATTTTGCCGTCATCAATCATGATCACGTTGCCAATGGTAACGTCACCGGCAAGGTTGGGGTAGGAGACGTAGATCTTTTCCAGGTTACCGATGCACTTCGTATTGGTAAAAGTGAGCACATCGCCCATTTTTACTTCCAGTGAATTGTTTTCAATTTCTCCAACCCGTAGTTTGGGTCCCTGCAAATCGCCCAGTATTGCGATGTTATAGGGTTCAGTCTTATTGATGTTGCGTATATGCTCAATAATGTTCAGTTTGTCTTCATGGCTGCCATGTGAAAAGTTTAAACGAAAAACGTTTACGCCTGCTTTTACCAGGCCCAGCAGTTGTTCATAAGAATCGCAGGCAGGGCCCACTGTGGCAACGATCTTGGTGCGATGGTTCACATGCGCCAGTCCCGCTTCCTTATCCATATTCTTATGCAGGTACTTGTCTAAATTTTTTGACATCTTATAGGGTTGATCGAAATGAAAAAATGATGCGCCTTAACTTGCCAGGATCTTTACAATCTTAAACCAGTCATCAGATATTTTCTGTTTGGCTTTAACGGCATTGTTCAGCGGTGTATAGTGCAATTTATTGTTGAGGATACCCACCATCACATTGAATTTTCCATTCAGCAGGCACTCTACGGCGTGGTAGCCCATGCGACTGGCAATGAGCCTGTCAAGACAGGTTGGTGATCCTCCGCGCTGGATATGCCCCAGGATACATACCCTGGTATCGGCCTGCGGTAATCGTTGTTTGATGATGGCCGCTATTTCATTACCGCCACCAAATTCATCACCTTCCGCTACCACTATCAGGTTTACCAGTTTTCTTCTTTTCTCTTTTTCAGTAAGAGAGGCAATAAGTTCTTCTATGTCTGTTTTGGTTTCCGGTATCAGTATATTTTCTGCACCTGTAGCAATACCGCTGTGCAAGGCTATATAACCCGCATCACGTCCCATTACCTCTACAATGAATAATCGGTCATGCGCATCGGCCGTATCGCGGATCTTGTCGATGGCTTCTACGGCTGTGTTCACTGCGGTATCAAAACCGATGGTGAAATCGCTGCCCGCAATGTCTTTGTCAATGGTACCGGGCAAGCCGATACAGGGGATATCAAATTCGTTACTGAATTTCTGCGCGCCACGGAAACTTCCATCGCCTCCAATGATCACAAGAGAATCGATGCCTCGTTTCTTAAGGTTATCGTAGGCTTTTTTTCTGCCTTCGTATTCAAAAAACTCTTTACTGCGGGCAGTCTTCAGAATGGTACCACCCCGCTGGATGATATTGGCTACTGAACGCGAGTTCATTTCGAAGATCTCGTCTTCAATCATGCCGCTGTAGCCGCGCATTACACCAAATATTTCAAGGCCATGGTAGATCCCGGTTCTTACAACCGCCCTGATAGCGGCATTCATTCCCGGCGAGTCCCCTCCTGAAGTTAGTACACCGATCTTTGTTACTTGTTTTGCAGACATTGTAATGGGTCAATTCTTCTTTAAGCGATGATTTACAGACAAGGCAATCGTAAAACGGTGTGTATGAACTACACAAGTTTCAAAAATAAGCATTTGAAAATAAATGACAAGGCATGTTCGCATATAATGCCATTGTTTTAAGGATAATGAGGTTGAGTTTTACACAGCAACCGATTGAATTATTTCTATAAACCGATAGAAATGGGCGATTACAGGGCGTTTCAGCGATTGCAGGGGCCACCGGGAGTGCATATCCTTATATAGTAAAAACATTTATCCATTTTTAATGCTAACGTATGTTAGTGTGCCTGACAGGCAAATGATTGTTGTTTCACATCATTTATTCTGAAGCGGTAGAAATATTTCTGCCATCATACAACGCGCACTTCCCCCACCATTTTTTTCGATGGTACTGATATCCGAATGTATTACAGGATCGTATTTTTCGATGCGATGTAATTGTTCTGCACGCAAGGAGTGGTAGGCCTGTGATGACATTACGAGGAAAGTTTTTCTGTTGGCATTATGCACCTGCAGCATGTTTCCGGCAAATTGATTCATCTGTTCCAGGCTAATCTCTATCAATTCTTTTCCCGAATTAGTAATGGTGTCTGCGAGCATTTGTTTTTCCTGGCTGTTGCTTACGCTGTCAAGGCATACCACTGCGTATCTATCGGCCACGCACATCATAACATTGGTATGGTATATCGGTTCGCCTTTGGCATCCCCCGCAGTAAAGCTTACCGCTCGGAAATTCTCCATCTCGCAGAATGCTTCCAGTATTTGCTGGTTGGTACGGGGCGACAAACATGCATAGGCAATCCGGTTGTCGCGGTCAAGCACCATGCTGCCGGTTCCCTCTAAAAAACCGTTAGATGATTCGTGGTAGCTGAGGTCAATTGTCTGGCTTACCTGAAATTTTTCACGAATCGTATCCAGTACATGCTGCTTTCGTTCCAGTCTGCGGTTAGCGGCAAACATAGGGTAGAGGTATACATGCCCGTTACTGTGAAAAGATATCCAGTTGTTGGGGAACACCGAATCAGGGGTATGCGGCTGGGGGGTGTCTTCCACCACGGTAACATCAATCTGGTGATCGCGGAGGATTTGTATCATGCCTTCAAACTCCCGTAAAGCTTTTTGCTGCGCCGCGGTATCCCCGGCATTAACCTGGAAACTGTTGTTCACTGCTGTCTCTGCATTGAAATCAAATTTTACCGGTTTGATCATTAGCAGGTGAGAGGTATGCTGCATTTTTGAGTTTTAGGGTAATGCTATTTAGTTTTTTGCTGATTATTTGCCAACCGGTTCCCGCCAGAGGGGCATACTCATACAATGGAAGCCACCCCTTGCCCGGGAAAGCTCTGCCGATGGCATAAGGATCAGTGTATCGGTAATGGTTTCAACGTTTGCCTCGCCGCTTTCCAGTTGGTTCAAAAGGTCCTTTACATGCACAACTGTAAACCCGGCCTGGCGGAAAGCTTCAACGGTTTTATCGTTCCTGTCATAACCAAGCACCACGCCTTCCTTAAGCGCCAGCAAATTGCAGGAATCCGTCCACTGCTCACGGGCGCTGTACGGAAACTCATTGTTACCGGAGTAAATAAAACGTACTTCGTTTTCACAATGCAGGTCATTGCGGCTGATGTCGATAAGCAGGTCCTCCAGCGTTTCAAATGGCAAAGGATTGTCGGGGCATTTTTTGTGAAACTGCAATATTTTGATCTTTTCTTCTTTTTTGATCTCCATAATTTTTTCGATCACATTGGCATCACGGTATTTGACTTCTTTTCTGGAAAAATTACCGAGCATTACCCACACGTCTTTCTTAACCTGTGTGAAGACCGTATCGATATGCATGTAATCGCGTTTTTTCGGTATGCGAATGATGGTCACTTTTTCCATCAGTCCTTTTTCAAAAACTTTGTTGGTGATGCGGACGGCGGCATCAGCAGAAGTTCTTTCACTTACGCCTACCAGCAGGTGATTTTCGCTAACCACCATGATGTCGCCGCCTTCCAGTGTAATCTTACGGTCATCATCTTCCTTGGGTAAAAGGAAGCCATGGTTGGAATCCGGTATCTCTATCAGTTTTTCGCGGTAGTCCTGGAACATGGGATGATGAAAGAAAATATATTTTGCCAGCAAGGCCTCACGTGTTCTTGCTTTTTTTGCGGGCCTGTTCAGCAATACATGGTCCTTAATGGTTATGCCGATATCCCTTGTAAAAATGAAATTGGGTATTGGCGCGAACAACATGGCTTTGTTGTTGGCTGTACCCGATACAAAGGTTTTGGCAAGTTCCGGGGCGGAATATTGCTGGAGTGTATTCTCCACCTCCCAGGTACATCCCTCAATGGCACATACCGATGCCACCAGTTTGGCATGGATACCCGGATTCTCCAATACCTCGGCAAGCAACCATTGCAGTTCAATCACTTTATCGGAGCGAAAAAAATGTTTGCTTTCCGGCTTATAAAAATCCCTGTGGGCCTCAGGAGCATCTATTTCGGCCAGCCGGCCCTTGATCTTTTCAGGGTCAAGGAAATAGAGTAATATCTTGGTGTAATAATCATATTCACCGCCACGGATGGTTTCCAGGTGCACTATATCCTCGAATAACCAGTCCTGTGCTTTTGACGGAACTACTTTGCCCAGGCCACTATCGGGACTATGTACCAAAAGCCTTTTTAACGTACCAATCTCGGACGTAACAGATAATTTATTATCCATACAATGTTCATTGAATTAAAAAATAAGGGAAACAAACAACAACAATAGAGCATGTGCCCGGTCAGTGATCCGGCATTGCATTAAGCCCGCGATACATCCATGCGAAATGGGCTGTGCGTAATGATGTCGTTGTACAATGCATGATGGGTGCCTGTTGGTAAAGATTCAGGGTCGAACCGAAAATACAGTTTGTGAAATTAACCGGCCCGACACGTAACCTATGGCAAAATTACGTTTTTCTTTCTAAAGGGCTTCTGCCATTGATGGTGCCGGATACATTGTGAATAACGAAGCGTACGAACATTTCCTCGCTATACCAGTCTTCAGTACGGGTTTTGCGGATCACATCGGAGTGCTGGTAGGATTGGTAGGCGAAGGCTTTCATGGCTGATTTACTCTGCCAGATGCTGAATGTGGCCTGCTTAATCCAGGGTACTTCCCCAATGCCTACAGAGCTGATAAAGCCCTCAGCCTGCGTCATCCGTTGGGCTACTGCTTCTACATGCTGCCAGAAACGGCGCAGTTTGCCTGAACGAATGGTGGCCCGTGTTAGTACGGCGATCATTCCATCATAATCAGTCTGCCGGGGCAGCTTACCAAAGCAGGGTTGGTTATCCCACGTGCCATGCCCTTCTATGGGTTCCAGAATGAACGTGCACAGCTCGCAACGAAAGAACTTCCACCATTGCGTAAGGAAATCCGGCGTCTGGTGCCTGGTGCCAGGTTGTACATTCCAGACTGAGAGTACGCCCCATTGTCGCCAATCCGGCGTTTTATCAAATGTGCCGTTCCTGCCGCAACCTAACAATTTCCAGAACCGTATACCAGGGTGTGCCGCCATCGGTAGCCTGAATACTGCCATAGAGAGTATCCCGGCCCAGCCAAGCCATGGTGGATATCGGGCGATGGTAAGGGTACAGATCATAGCCGAAAGTAAAGGGTTTACCACTGCGACCTTCTGCTGCCCATTGCATTTTTTTTACACAGGGCGAAAAGGCGCTGTTATATTTGTGGTGATGAGTCAATTGATTACAAACATCCGTCAACTGGTAAATGTTCGCCGTGAAAGCCATGTGCTGCGTGGAAAAGAACTTGCTGAGTTGCCAATCATAGAAAATGCCTACCTGCGCGTGGACAGAGGCGCCATTAGTGATTACGGGGAGATGTCTTCCCTGCCTATGGACACCAGCTCAGAAAATACAATGGATGCGCAGGGGGCCACCGTGTTGCCCTGCTGGTGTGATAGCCATACCCACCTGGTGTTTGCGGCCAGCCGCGAGGAGGAATTCGTTGATAAACTAAAAGGCCTCAGCTATGCAGAAATAGCAGCCAAAGGAGGCGGTATCCTCAACTCGGCACAAAAGCTGAGCGAGTGCCCGGAGGAGATGTTGTATACACAGGCCCGGGAGCGGCTGCAACAACTCATGAAACTGGGTACCGGGGCCATAGAAATCAAGAGTGGATATGGTCTTAGTGTAGAGGCTGAACTGAAAATGCTGCGGGTGATAAAAAAAATCAAAGAGCATTCGCCCATTCCGGTAAGGGCCACATTCCTGGGCGCACATGCCTATCCAGCTGCCTATAAAAATGATCACGGGGCCTATTTAAAACTCATCATTGAACAAATGCTGCCCGTGATTCAAAGTGAAAAACTTGCAGACTATATTGATGTATTTTGTGAAGATGGTTTTTTCAGCGTTGAAGAAACAGAAATCATCTGCCGGGCGGGAATGGCTGTGGGACTACAACCCAAGATCCATGCTAACCAGTTAAACCTCTCAGGTGGCGTGCAGGTAGGTGTAAAAATGGGCGCCTTATCTGTTGATCACCTGGAAACGATGGATTCCGATGCCATTGAGTTGCTTGCCAAGTCACAAACCATAGGTACCTTACTCCCAACCGCGGCATTTTTCCTGAGAATGCCGTTTCAACCAGCGCGTGCATTGATTGACGCGGGTTGCGCTATAGCGCTGGCCTCGGATTATAACCCGGGTTCCAGTCCCAGTGGGAATATGAACCTTGTTGTATCAATGAGCTGCATCCAAATGAAAATGTTGCCGGAAGAAGCGATCAATGCGGCCACGATCAATGGGGCATATGCCATGGGGCTGGGAGATAAATTTGGCAGTATTACGCTCGGTAAAAAAGCCAACCTTGTATTTACGAAACCCATCCCTTCCTTAGCGTATCTTCCTTATGCCTTTGGTTCTGATCTTATAGACAAAGTGATGATCAACGGTGATTTTATTTAAGTATATTTATCAGGTACAGTTTCCTTCTCAGCTAAATATGCCATATGAGTCATTTTAAATTCTACAATAAGCAGGATGTATTGTCGCTTACCCGCATACGCCGCTTTGAAACCAAGCTCGGTGAGCGCGTGCAATTGCTGGCGGACCCGGGCGCACTGGAACGATCGCTGCAAAATTCCTCTGCATCGTTTGTATTGCTGGGTATACCTGAAGATATTGGCGTGAAAGCGAATTTGGGCATCGGGGGCACTGATTCCGCCTGGTTGTCTTTTTTGCAGTCATTTCTCAATATACAAAGCAATGATTTTCTGGAGGGCGGTGAGATACTGCTGCTGGGTCATTTTGATTTTTCCGTGATTGCAGATCTTATTGAACAGAATGCCCATGATTTTGAAGAAAAACTTGCGGCCTATCGCCACGCCGTAAATACCATTGATGACGAAGTGGAACAACTGATCCATATCATTACCCAGAACAAAAAAATTCCCATAGTGATCGGGGGCGGGCACAACAATTCCTATCCCTGCATCAAAGGTGCGGCCAAAGGATTTTACAAAGCTGGTGTGATACCCCTGGCCCAGATAAATGCAGTGAATTTAGATGCACATGCCGACTTCAGGCCCATGGAAGGGCGCCATAGCGGCAATGGTTTCAGTTATGCAGAGGCGGACGGTTATCTCGAAAAATATTGCGTAATCGGTCTGCATGAAAATTACCTTCCTCAAAATGTATGGATGGATATGGTGAACAATCCCTTCATAGATTGTATTACCTATGAAGATATTTTTCTTCACGAAAAACGAAATTTTCTTCAGGCCATTGCGCATGCAACCAGTTTTACAGACGATACCCTCTGTGGGATAGAACTGGATCTTGATTGTATTGAAAATACCTTAAGCAGTGCTTCGAGCCCGGTTGGAATTACAACACACCATGCAAGGCAATTTATCAGCTTTGTTTCATCGGGCACCAAGGTAGCCTACCTGCATATATGTGAAGGTGCCACGCAACTGGCCGATGGCAGGAAAAGTGATGGTACGGGCAAACTGATCAGTTACCTGGTAAGCGATTTTGTAAAGGCAATGACCAGCTAATCTATACACTCACCCCGACTGCGCTGCGCTCGTCACCACTCTCTACAAGTAGGGAGGGGAAATTTTGCTAACCCCTCTTTGCGGAGCAGAGAGGGGTTAGGAGCGCAGGGAAGTCGGGGTGAGTTAAATTTTTTTAAGCATTCAGTTGCGTCTCCAGCTCCATAACTTTCTCAAAAGCCCGTTCATACTCTTTCTCCAACGCAACGAGTTTTTCTTTGGCTTGCTTATACGCAGCCTCAATGGCAACAAAT
The DNA here is from genome assembly GCA_031424835.1 of Chitinophagaceae bacterium. GTDB lineage: Bacteria > Bacteroidota > Bacteroidia > Chitinophagales > Chitinophagaceae > Sediminibacterium. Next base: position 12,494 of record JANPIE010000151.1, on the reverse strand, counting down.
TTTGATTTGTCGGAATAGTTTGCCGGGTCACCTAGTGAGGCTTCCAGTTCAGCCAGGGTATCTTTTTGTTTGTTCAGGTCGTTTTCCAGGTTGCTCAAACGTCGCTGTTCTTTCTGCAATTCTTTCTGGCGTTCTTTATTGATCGGGTTGTTTGGCAGGGGAGTTTCTTTTTTTTGGGGTTCTGCTTTGGGCGCCGGAGCGGTGGTGCTGGCAGTGGAGGTGGCTGCAACTTTATTGTCGCTATACCCAAGCTTTTGTTTTTCCGCATTGATTTTGGCCATGCGTTCATTCCATTCCACCCATTCCTGGTAGCTGCCTTTGAATTCTTTTACCTGGTGATCAACAATCTCCCAGATCTTATTTGCTGTCATGGAAATAAAGTACCTGTCATGGCTAACCAGTATGATGCTGCCCTCGTATTTGTTCAATGCCTCCGCAAGCAGTTCCACCGAATGCATATCCAGGTGGTTGGTAGGTTCATCCAATATCAGGAAATTGGCCTTGCTTACAATGGTTTTAGCAAGAGCTACCCTGGCTTTTTCACCACCGCTTAACACGCGTATTTTTTTATCTACATCATCACCGCTGAAAAGAAAAGATCCGAGCAGGCTGCGCAGTTCCACATCTGTTTTTTTGCTGCCGCATTGCTGCAACTCTTCCAGAATGGTATGGTTCATCGTAAGCGCTTCCAACTGGTGCTGTGCGTAAAAACTCTCTTCCACGTTATGCCCCCATATCCTTTCACCCGAAAAAGGCTCCGTGCCGGCAATCATTCTCAAAACGGTAGACTTACCCTTTCCGTTAGCACCAATCAATGCAATCTTATCACCCCTTTCAATTTCTGCCACTGCATGTTCAAGAATCTTTATCTGGCCAAAATTTTTACTAACGTCCTTCAATGACACCAGCACTTTTCCGGGTACTTTATCGAGCTGGAAATTGATGCGCAGGTCTGGGCGCTCCAGTTTTACATCTTCTACCTTATCTAACTTATCCAACCTTTTTTGCACACTCTGCGCCTGCGCCGCCTTGCTTGCTTTTGCTTTAAAGCGCTCAATAAACCGCTCCTGCTGGCGTATATAATCCTGCTGGTTCTCAAATGCTTTTTGCTGCATGTCTATCCGGATCAGCTTTTCCTGCTGGAAGTAACTGTAGTCACCTGTATAAATATGCAGCTGCTGCTGGTACACTTCCACTATTTTATTCACCATTCTGTCAAGGAAAAACTTATCGTGGCTCACAATCACTACGCTGCCCTGGTAATGCAGCAGGTATTTTTCAAGCCATTCAATAGAAGGCAGATCAAGGTGGTTGGTAGGCTCATCCAGTAAGAGTACATCAGGTTGCTGCAGGATCATCTTTGCCAGCAAAACGCGCATGCGCCATCCACCGCTAAACTCCTGGTAGGGTCTTGCCAGGTCATCATTGCTGAAGCCAAGGCCGTGCAATACTTCTTCCGCCTTGTGATGGATATTGTAACCATCCAGCACATCCATTTCATGCAGGCTGTCCGTGTATTTGATCAACAAGGCCTCATCCTCCGGATTTTTCTCCAACTGGTGCCCGATTTCTTCGATTTCCTTTTCCAATTGCCGTATCCTTTCAAATGCGCCGAGTGCCACTTCTGTGATCGTCTCACTGGTGTCAAAACTCAACAGGTCCTGGTGCAGGTAGCCAATGGTGGTATCTCTTCCTTTTTCTACCGATCCTCTGGAAGGCGTGTATTCGCCAACCAGTACTTTCAACAGCGTTGATTTACCTGTCCCATTGTATCCTACCAAACCCACACGATCGCCTGGTTGTATATGCCAGGTGGCGTCTTCCACGATCACCCTTGCACCAAATTCAAAAGTCACATTCTGTAGTCCGATTAACATCTCTTAATAACTATTTAAGGCGGCAAAGGTAAATGCAAACTGCCGCAATTCAATTTGGGTTTACCTTTGTGCAATAAATGTTTTTTATGAAAAGATTTGCCATTTATGCCGCGGTACTGCTGCTGGCGGCATGCGGAAGCAGTGATGAAAAGGCAAAACCGGCCGATGTGCCACAGGTACCCCTGGCTAAAAGCGCCAATTCAGATGCCTTCAACGAGTCATTTGGGGTAATGCTGGCGGATTACTATACGCTGAAAGACAATTTTGTGGCAGAAACAGAAGCATCTGTAGATACCGCCGCCCGTAGCCTTATGCTTGCAGTAGATAACCTGAAACTGGGTGAACTCAAGGGGGATACCAGTATCATCACCACGGCCAAAAGTTATGCAACGGGGATTTCTGCTGAATTGAAGGGACTTACAGGCGAGAAAGACATGGAGGCCAAACGCAAGTCATTCCAGATGGTGAGCGACCAGTTATATGACCTGATCCGAACCGTTCAATATGACCGTGCTATCGTATACCATAATTATTGCCCGATGGCTTTTAATGACCAGGGGGCCAACTGGCTGAGTAATTCAGCAGAGATCCGCAATCCCTATATCCCTAAAAAAATGCTTACCTGCGGAGAGGTGAAAGATTCCATCGACTTCAGGCCAAAATTATAAACACCGAATGAAAACCTTCAAGCCAACTGAAGGTTTTTTGTTGCTCAATAACTGCTATGAAGAAACTTGGGTTATCGCTGTGGATATGCCTGTTTTGTATGGCTGCAACGGCGCAGGAAAAATTTACACTCAATGGATACATCAAAGACTCCCTGAGTGGTGAGACGCTGATTGGCGCCAACCTGCGACTGCGCTCCGGTGAAAAAGGCATTGTCAGTAACCAATACGGCTTTTATTCGCTTACACTTCCCAAAGGTGGCTACTGGATACTTTGTTCATTCGTGGGTTACCAGTCTAAGGAGATTTTTATCAACTTCAACAACAACCAGCAGGAGAATATTTTACTTAGCCCGGCTTCGGCCCTTATCAATAATGTAACGGTGATTGGCCGCAAACGGGATAACAATGTGAAGACAGCGCAGATGGGCAAGTTTGAACTGAGTGTGGCCACTGCCAGGGCCTTGCCTTCTTTTATGGGGGAAGTTGATATCCTGAAAACGCTGCAGTTATTGCCCGGTGTTCGCAATGCGGGAGAAGGCAATGCGGGATTTTATGTGCGGGGCGGGGGACCCGACCAGAACCTGATCATGCTGGATGATGCAGTGGTGTACAATACAGGGCATCTGTTCGGATTCTTTTCCATTTTCAATTCAGATGCCATAAAGAATGTAACGCTCATTAAGGGTGGTATGCCGGCACAGTATGGGGGGCGGTTATCTTCTGTTGTGGACGTTGCCATGAAAGAAGGGAACCAGAACAAAACCCAGATAGATGCTGGCATAGGGCTCATCGCGTCACGTTTTTCTATCCAGGGGCCCTTAAAAAAAGACCGTGCATCCTACATGATTTCTGCCAGGCGCACCTATATAGATGCATTGGTCAAACCCTTTATCAAAAAAAGCAGTGAATATTATGGGTCAGGCTACTATTTCTACGACCTGAATGCCAAGGTGAACTATAAGTTTTCTGAAAGCGACCGCCTGTACCTGAGTGGCTACTTTGGCCGTGACAAATTCAATTTCAATAACAGCAAACGATCATTCAGCACCGAGATCCCCTGGGGAAATTCAACCGCAACGCTTCGGTGGAACCATATCTTCAACAAAAAATTATTTTCGAATACCACGCTGGTATATAATGATTACCAATTTTCACTTGATGGAAGGCAGAATAATTTCCGACTAAACTTGTCGTCGGGAATCCGCGACCTGAATGCAAAAACCGATGTTGATTTTTATCCTTCCCCGGAACACAAACTGAAGTTTGGAGCGCAATATACATTTCACACCTTTCTGCCCAATGTACTGAGCGGCAACCAGGATAGCGTGGTATTTGCTCCCAATAATTCAACCCGGAAATTTGCAAATGAATACGCGGTGTATTTACAGGACGACTGGGAACTGGATAAAAAGTGGAAACTCAACCTTGGCATTCGTTACAGCGTATTTCAGCAGGTAGGCAGGTATACCCATTACCAGCGTGATGCCAATGGCAATAAAACCGACAGCGTTGTTTATGGAAGCGGCAAGACGGTAAAAGCTTACGGGGGATGGGAGCCAAGAGCCACTTTGCGTTATGCCATTAATGACAATGCTTCGTTTAAAGCGGCCGTAACGCGCAACCTGCAATATATCCATCTTGTTACCAATGCCGGCACAACATTGCCCACAGATCTCTGGGTGCCAAGTACGCTGCGTGTAAAGCCACAGATAGGGTGGCAGTATGCCCTGGGGTATTTCCGCAATTTTAATGAGGGTATGTTTGAGACCTCTGTGGAAGCCTACTATAAGACCATGGAGAACCAGATAGAGTACAGGGAAGGATACACCCCTTCTTTGAAAGACCCGGAAGAAGAATTTGTTTTTGGAAAAGGCTGGAGTTATGGCGCTGAATTTTTTGTGAACAAAGTAAAGGGGAGGCTCACAGGTTGGGTAGGATACACACTGAGCTGGACCTGGCGGCGGTTTCCTGACCTCAACGACAACCTGAAGTACCCCAGCAGGTACGACCGGCGACATGACCTTTCCGTAGTTGCCAGTTATGAGCTGAATGCCAAATGGAAATTCTCCTCTGTATTTATCTATGGAACAGGCAATGCCACCTCCCTTCCAGAACGCTTTTATTTTGTAAGCGGGGTATTAACACAGGAATACAGCCGCATCAATGCCTATCGCATAAAGTCTTATCACCGCCTCGACGTAGCGGCCACATACACACCCCAACCAAAAAGAGCAAGGAAATTTACGGGTAATTGGGTATTCGGCATATACAACCTGTACAGTCGCCTGAATCCTTATTTTATCTATTATGACCAGGAGGGTAGCGCTGCCGCAGGCAACCTGAAGGTAACTGCCAAACAGGTATCATTGTTCCCGGTCATACCGTCGGTTACCTGGAACATCAGGCTCTGAGATTATTCTTTGGGTACATAGTTGATCACTACTTTGGCATTGCGCTGTTCGGTGGAGTACAGGAATACCTCATGTCTTTCACGCCCGGCTTTCACTACCATTAACGCGGAGTTGGGTGGAATATCACCCAGGTTCTCGGCTACCAGTACCAGTTCATGGCGCGTTTCGGCTTTGGTGCAGTGAATTTTTACTGTAATCGGTGAATAGGTGAGGCGGCCATGTGATACAACCAGTTGGTTATTGTGATACACAGAAACGGTGTCATTATCGATCGTGCCGTTATCATATAGTTCCACAACTATATATTCTTCGGCTGTGTTAATGGTCTTTGACAGGTTATTTTCCCGTTCAATCAGTACGCGTGGAATTGCCTGCCGCTTTTCCTGTTCAACGTGTTGCGGTACGGTTGCCGCATCTTTTTTGGTAATCAGCGATTCCTGCGTGTTCTTCTCCGTGGTCTTGCCGGGAACGGGCGTTTTGTTTTTGTCCGCAGCTTTTACAGGGGAGGCGGCAGCGGTTTTCGTTTCCACTTTCTTTTTTAGCGGTGGCGCCTGTGTGATGGTGGATGGTACTTTGCCGGTTCCGGGTCTTACGGGCGAAGTACGCGTAGCTGGGTTATCCCTGCGCGGGGGCTGTGAGCCCTCCGGCAATACGATCCTTGGTTTGCCAGCAATACCCTTTTCTTTCGAACTGTCTGGAAATTTCCTTACAAGAAAGTCTTCTTTCTTAAAATCGGATGTAGTCACGCGTTCCAGGTAGATCTTGCCGCTGCCACAGTCCCTTTTATCCTTCAGATTCACAGAGATAAAATTGCCTTCGAGCACTTCCAGCTTTCCCATTTTTGTGTAATCGAGATAACAGGTCATCAGGCAGGGCTCGCTTTTGTCCGAGATCCGCAGATCAATAAGCCGGGTTTCCTTAATGATAAGTGATTTGGCGGGCAGGGTAAGTATGCCTTTCAGTTCGGCCTTGCCATAAAAAACGGTGCTTTTATAGGAATAAGTAACGCCACTCACACTGTTATTGGCCAGTTGTTCAATCTGTACTTCGTATTTATAGCGTTCTTCTGAACCTCCCTCACGCGATAGAGGCGATGATGTAAAATAACCCCGCCAGATGCCCGTAATTTTTTGGGCCTCCAGGGTGCAGGTGAACAATAAAAAAGAGATGAGCGTAAAAGTTAATCTCATTGGACAAATCTACGCTTGCAATATAGTAAGCCCTGATAAAGAAGCGTTAAGGTTTCTCCAATTGGCTGATCCGACTAAAGTGATTTACACATTTAGCATCCCTCTGCGAAACCTCATGTAACTCTTGTTCTCTGCGGTTGGAACAAGCCTCCAGGTTCGACCAGCCCGGTATGACAAGGCTTTTCCAACCGCAGAGAACAGGAGAAGCAGAGGGAACCGCAGAGAGACAATTCGCTAATCCGCAAATCCCCTAATTCACTAATTGAATTCCGTTTTTGTGGCTTACTTTTGCATTCCTTGCAAAAAAAGGGTGATTTACAGCAACATGATCAATATCAGTTTCCCGGATGGCGCAGTAAGACAGTATGAAACTGGCTCCACTGCTTTAAGTATTGCCCGCTCAATCAGCGAAGGACTGGCAAAAAAAGTTTTGGCCGCAAAGATCAATGGGGAGGTATGGGATGCCACAAGGCCTATTTCGCAGGATGCGACACTACAGTTACTTACCTGGACAGATCCCGAAGGACAGAATACTTTCTGGCATTCCTCGGCGCATTTGATGGCCGAGGCGGTGGAATCATTGTTCCCCGGTGTAAAATTCTGGGTGGGTCCCGCCCTTGACAAAGGCTTTTATTACGATATGGACCTCGGCGATCGCAAGATGAGTGAGGATGACCTGCGCGAGCTGGAAAAGAAAATGAATGAGCTCGCTAAAAAAGCCAACCCGTACCAGCGGAAAGAGATTTCGAAAGCCGATGCGGTAAAATATTTCTCGGACAAAGGCGACGAATATAAACTCGATTTACTTCAGAATCTGACGGATGGCGGTATCACTTTGTATTCACAGGGCGCTTTTACCGATCTCTGCCGCGGACCGCATATACCCGATACAGGTTTTATCAAAGCCATTAAGCTCACCAGCATTGCGGGCGCTTACTGGAAGGGCGATGAGAAGAATAAAATGCTTACCCGTGTATACGGTGTCACCTTCCCCAACCAAAAGGAACTGGACGAATACCTGTTGATGCTGGAAGAAGCAAAGAAGCGGGACCATCGCAAGCTCGGAAAAGAGCTCGGTATCTATACAATGAACGATGATATCGGCCAGGGTTTGATCTTATGGATGCCCAACGGTACCGTAATCATCGAGGAACTTGAGAAACTGGCAAAGGAAACAGAAATGGAAGGTGGGTATAAACGTGTAGTAACGCCGCATATCGCCAAAGAAAACCTGTATATCACCAGTGGGCACCTGCCTTACTATGCAGATAGTATGTTCCCGCCGATGGAAATGGATGGTGAGAAATATTATCTCAAAGCCATGAATTGCCCGCATCACCATAAGATTTATGATGCAGAGCCAAAAAGTTACCGCGACCTTCCTTACCGTCTTGCTGAATACGGCACCTGCTACCGTTATGAACAGAGTGGTGAACTGTTTGGTTTGATGCGGGTGCGTTGCCTGCACATGAATGATGCGCATATTTATTGCTCCAAGGAACAATTCAAACAGGAGTTCCAGGCAGTTAATGATATGTACCTGAAATATTTCAAAATCTTCGGTATCGATAAATATGTGATGCGTTTGTCATTGCATGACCCTGAAAAACTGGGGCAGAAATACATTAATGAGCCCGAGCTCTGGCTCGAAACAGAGGAACTGGTTAGAAATGTACTGATCGAAACCGGTGTACCTTTTGTTGAAGTAAAAGGGGAGGGCGCTTTTTACGGTCCGAAAATTGATGTACAAATATGGAGTGCGATAGGGAGAGAATTTACACTGGCCACCAACCAGGTTGATTTTGCCCAGCCGCGCAGTTTCAAATTATCGTTTACCAACAAAGACAATGAGCCGGAAATACCATTGATCATTCACCGTGCACCGCTGGGAACACATGAGCGATTTATTGGTTTCCTGCTTGAGCATTATGCGGGCAAGTTCCCGGTTTGGTTGGCACCGGTACAGGTGAAAATCCTGCCAATAAGCGATAAGTTCATGGAATATGCCGAAAGCGTACAGAAACAGTTGAAACGAGCCGGTGTAAGGGTAGAAATAGACGACAGGCAGGAAAAAATCGGCAAAAAGATTAGGGATACCGAGCTGATGCGGGTACCGTATATGCTGGTAGTTGGCGAGAAAGAGATGAACGAGAACAAACTATCCGTACGGCGCCAGGGTAAAGGCGATATTGGTACACAGGATGTTTCTGCGTTTATTCAATTGGTCACCGACGAAATAGAAAACCGGAAATCAGGCGAATAGTCGCCAATATGTATATCTTTAACAGGTTAATCAATTATTCACAAAACAAGTTTTAATGGCATTACCACCAAGAGGGGGCGGAAGGTTTAATCCCCGGTTTAACAGGCAACCCGAGCCTGAACATCGTATAAATGAAAGGGTACGGGCATTACAGGTTCGATTGGTAGGCGACAACGTAACCGTTGGCGTTTATCCCACCCAGGAAGCTTTGAAGATCGCACAGGCCCAGGAACTGGACCTTGTTGAAATCTCTCCCACAGCCGATCCTCCTGTCTGCAAAGTGATCGACTATAAAAAGTTCCTCTACGAAAAGAAGAAGAAGGAAAAGGAGATGAAAGCCAATTCCAAGCAAAGCGAAGTGAAAGAAATCCGCTTTACGCCTGGTACCGACGACCACGACTTCGATTTTAAGGCAAAACACGCTGAGAAATTTCTGAAAGATGGCAATAAAGTAAAGGCATACGTGCAGTTCAAGGGACGTGCCATCATGTTCCAGGATCGTGGACAGTTGCTGTTATTAAAGTTCGCAGAAAGGCTTGCCGAAGCCGGTGTACTGGAAAGTATGCCTAAGTTAGAAGGCAAGCGCATGTTCGCAATCTTTACGCCTAAGACAAGCAGTAAGAAAAAGGCATCCGCATAGAAAGGAGTAGCTGTTAGCCATTAGCGTTGATATTCAATTATTTATGAGTGTTTTCTGCTAACGGCTAATCGCTAACAGCTAAAAGCTTTCCTCCCCTTTGAAATTTCCTCATTTCCCCTTACCTTTGCGACCCAAATTTTCCCGTAAGGCTCAACAAGTGTACTCCTGAGAGTACCGCCAGCAGGGTGTAATCGTAACAGATTATTTTATATGCCAAAGGTAAAAACAAACTCCAGCGCAAAGAAGCGCTTCAGGGTGACCGGTACAGGTGAGATCACCTTCCAGAAAGCTTTTAAACGTCACATCTTAACAAAGAAATCAACGAAACGCAAAAGAGCTATGCGCAAAAAAGGCGTGGTGGGTTCTACCAACAAAGATTTCGTTTTACGTTTATTGCGCCTGAAAGGATAACCATCCATCACCTAATTCAAAAACCGGTCAGCATTGCAGCTTAACTGCTGACTTCAAAAAATTATACAATGCCACGTTCAAAAAATGCAGTAGCATCCAGGGCCAGGAGAAAAAGGGTCCTTAAACAAGCCAAAGGCTTTTATGGTAAACGCAAAAACGTTTATACCGTAGCGAAAAATATTGTTGAGAAAGGTCAGACATATGCCTATGTAGGCCGCAAACTTAAAAAGCGCGAGTACCGCCAACTGTGGATCGCGCGTATCAATGCAGCCGTTAGGGAAGAAGGAATGACCTATAGCCAGTTCATCAATAAACTGGCCGTGAAAGGGATAGACCTCAACCGTAAAGTACTTGCAGATCTTGCTATGAATGAGCCTGCCAGTTTCAAAGCACTGGTGGTTTCTGTAAAATAAGCAGGGTATCGTCACAACGCATAAAAGAACCGGGCGCTGGCAGCTTCCGGTTTTTTTTATTCCCCGAATGGAACAATCTGCTATTTTTGTGCAGCCCTAAAAAGCTATTCAGTTCACCGATAAAAATACTACCCAGTTAAATGACAAATAGCTATACTTCGCTTGTCAACCAGACCTTCCATTTTCCGCAGGAAGGATTTGACCTGAATGACGACGGTTACCTTGAATTCAACGGACTGGATATAAAAGCGCTGATCGACAAATACGGTACGCCCATGAAGCTTACCTACCTGCCCAAGATCGGAAAGCAGATCAATAAGGCAAAGAAGATGTTTGATACGGCTTTCAAAAAGCACAAGTACGAAGGAGAATACTTTTATTGCTACTGTACCAAAAGCTCGCATTTTTCCTTTATTGTAGAAGAAACGCTTAAACACAATATTCACCTCGAAACTTCTTACGCTTACGATATTGAAATCGTTAACCGTTTGTATGAACGCAGGAAGATCAACAAAGAAACCTATATCATCTGCAACGGGTACAAACAAAAGAACTATACATCCCGCATTGCAAAACTGATTAACACCGGGTTTAAGAATGTGATCCCTATCCTGGATAACAAAGAGGAACTTACAGCCTACAAACGAAGCGTTAAACAACCTTTCCGTTTGGGTATCCGCGTTGCGGCAGAAGAAGAACCTACTTTTCCTTTTTACACCTCCCGCCTGGGCATCCGCGCAAAAGATATCCTTGAGTTTTACGTGGATGATATTGAAGGCTACGAAGACAGGTTCCAGTTAAAAATGCTGCACATTTTCCTGAACAAAGGCATTAAAGATGATATATATTACTGGTCAGAACTAAATAAGATCATCAACCTTTACTGCCAGCTCAAGAAGATATGTCCCGAGCTTGATTCCATCAATATCGGTGGCGGTTTTCCCATTAAACATTCGCTGGGTTTTGAATACGACTACCAATTCATGATCAATGAGATCGTGGGCAACATTAAAAAGGCGTGTAAAAAAGCCAAAGTTCCCATGCCGAATATTTATACTGAGTTCGGAAGTTTTACGGTAGGTGAGAGCATGGCACATATATACAGTGTTGTGGGCCAGAAAATTCAAAACGACCGCGAGTGCTGGTACATGATCGATTCATCCTTCATCACCACGCTCCCAGATACCTGGGGCATTGGCGAGAAATTCCTGATGCTGCCGGTAAATAAATGGGAAAATGAATACCAACGCGTGGTACTGGGAGGGATGACCTGCGACAGCCATGATTATTACGATTCGGAGGAACATATCAATGAAGTTTTCCTGCCCAAACTCGCCTCCAACGAACCCAAAAGCGAAGAAGCCAATAAAGAGCCGCTGTATGTTGGCTTCTTTCATACGGGCGCCTACCAGGACCAGATCAGCGGTTACGGGGGAATCAAACACTGCCTGATACCTTCACCACAACACATTATTGTGGAGCATGATAAAAATGGCAAACTGGTGGATTGGGTATATGCAAAAGAGCAGACAGCCCAGAGCATGTTAAAAATCCTAGGTTATCTCAGGTAGTTAAAATTGCGCTGCGAACGGGGCAAACTGGATTTTCGTTATATTTTAGTCCATAAATTAGATTGATGAAAAAGATAGTAGTCCTTACGCTTTTTGTTCTCGGCACAGGTCTCACAGTTCAGGCGCAAACGGCCATTGACTCCGTAAAGGCAACGATTGATAAGATGTTCCTTGCCATGAAGGGAGGGGATGCTGTACTGATGCGCGAATGTTTTACCGACAGCGCCATCCTGCAAACACTGGCGCGCGACAGGAGCGGGGCTACCATTATCAAAAATGAAATTTTGCCCGATTTTTTAAAAGTGGTGGCAACCATGCCTAAAGACGCCGCGGACGAACGCATAAGTTATGATGTGGTGAAAATTGACGGACCGCTCGCAATTGCCTGGACGCCGTATAAATTCTATCTTAACGGCCAGTTTAGTCATTGCGGCGTAAACTCTTTCCAGCTGGTAAGGCAAAATGGCCTCTGGAAGATCCAGTACCTGATAGATACGAGGCGGAGACAGGGATGTGAGTAAGAGATCTCCTTCTATTTGTAGTCGCGCCAACAACAGACTCAAAAGATTTCCATAAGAGAAAAACAAGAGTGAAAAAGCCGGAAGAGAAGTCCTCCTTAACTCTTTTGCTCTTATCCTTGTCTTAGGGAAACGCCTTACAACTATGCGCTCTAACTGCAGTTGTTTATTCAGCCCCTTCGATATTCGATATTCCCAGTTCGCTATTCGATATTCATTCCTCTCCCAGCTCGGCAATACACTCCTTCAGCTTCGCCACAAATTTGCCGTATAATTACCTTAGGTACCATTTGGTAAAATAATAAATACCAATACAGAGTCCCAGCGTGTAAACCGTGAGAAACGTGAACACTTTCCAACTGGCATCGAATATTGATTTGGCCACCTTTTCTGCTTGAGGCATAGGCTTCGGTTCAGACATGGCAAGATAGAGAGAGAAGAAAAAGCAGACCGGTATCAATGCCATCGTAAATTGAAAATAGCGCCTGGTAAATTCTTCTATGATGTTAACGATGGTTTGCAGGTTGCTTTT
>JANPIE010000150.1:0-5318 GCA_031424835.1 Chitinophagaceae bacterium | reverse complement strand
TTCACCACTTCTATCTGGCGGTTCAGGTTTTCCTTGATCACATCATTTTCCTTGATCTGCTTATCCAGCGCGGCTTCCTTCTGGTTGATAGTGATCTCTTTCTGCTTGGCACGGCTCTCAGATTCACCCAGTTTTCGGTTGCGCTCCATTACATCACGGTCATATTCAGATTTCAACTGCACAAACCTTTCTTTGGCCTCCAGTTGTTTCTCCTTCTTGATCGTTTCTGCCCTGAGTTCGGCTTCTTTTAAAATATTCTGCGCCTGGGATTCGGCGTCTGCAACCTGTTGTTTTGTGTTTTTGGCAAAAATAAATTTACCCGCTATAAGCCCCACAATTAGCGCGGTGACACCAATTATTATAAATACGACTGTCTGGTCCATGATTTTGGCAAGTTTTTAATAAGTTCTGGTTCATATAAAGTTTGTCACATCTCATTTTCTCATAATAAGTAAATGATAGTTAGCGAAGATAAATAATTACTGTGATAATAAGGAGATGGAGGAAGAAGTCACAAGATCCAAAGCACAGGACCCAGGGTAAACCTTGTATCTTGAATCTTGTCTCATGAAACTTATTACTAGCACCTTACCCTTGGCTTTCGGTAAGCGCCTTATCAAGTAATTTTTCAAGTGAAGACAGTTTTTCCGAGGTTTCCTCCCATTTTACCTGGTCAATACCTGTATGCTTTTGTTCCGTGGCGAACCACAGGAGGACCATCGATACATAATCCTGCATATCCTTACCTGCAAACTGGCCACGGAACTCGGTTATCTTGTCGTTGATGAGGTTGGCGGTCTTTCGCACCACTTCTTCATCGGCCGATTCGATCTTCAGGCGATAACTGCGGTCGGCGATGACTATGTTGACAGGGATGAGGTCTGGCATTGTTTTAAATTTTAAATGTTGAATGTTAAATGATCAATCCGCCTCATTCAATATTTACAACCTAACATTCAACATATATCCGGGTGCTCAAAATTTAAGTATTCAAAAGGGCAAGGCATTTATCAATTTCCTTAAGGTACCCGTCTATGCGTTTGCTGAATGCTGCTTTTTCAGCGTCAGAAAGATTGCCGGAGCCCATTTTCAGCACATCCACCTGTTGCTGAATGGCAAGAAGGGACTGTTCCTTTTCTTTTGACTGTGAACTGGCTTTGTCGAGCTCCTTTTTGAGGCGCTGGTTCTCCTTCTGCAGCAAAGCCTGTTGCCTGAGCAGTTGTTGAAGCTTCTCCTGGATGTTCTTTATCTGTATTGCAAGGTCAACCATCTCTGTCTAAAGATAACGGCAAACAGGAAGAGTAAGTAATTTTTACCGCACTTCTTATTCACCCACTATTTCCTGATCTCGGCTGAAAGATCCTTCTCAAAAGCCTGTACCAGTTTACTTACCATACCATCCACCTCTTTATCCGTAAGCGTCTTCTCCTCGTCGGAAAAAGTAAAACTGATGGCCATCGATTTTTTGTCAGCGCCCAGTTTATCGCTTTCAAAAACGTCAAACAAACGCATACCGGTAAGCTTGCCCAGTTTGATCCTGCTAACAGACGTTTCAATGGCATCGTAAGTGGTGTTACGGCTTACCACCATCGCCAGGTCGCGCTGCATTACCGGGAACTTGCTTACTTCTTTGTAGCTGATCTTATTTTTACGGGTAACCGATAACAACGCTTCGAAATCCATATCCAGGATATACACCGGCTGCCTGATATCGAAGTCCTGGCGTTTTTTAACATCCACCTCTTTCAGCGTTCCCAACTGCAGTTTTCCGGACCTGATTTCCATTACCCCTTGCGATCCATCTGCGTTTGTATATCCCGGAGCGCTCAATCCACACAATTCAATGATCGCATTGGCCAATCCCTTGAGCCGGTAAAAATCATGCTGGCTGCCTTTACTGTGCCAGGCATCTTCATGGTTGGCACCCGTTATATAAAGGGTAAGATGCTCATTTTCTTCATAGCTACCCACCGCTTTTGTGAAATACGTTTTACCAAATTCAAAGAATTGCAGGTTAGCGTTTTTACGGTTAAGGTTATAGGCAATGGCTTCCAGCCCGGTCTCCACCATAGAGGGCCGCAATACATCCAGGTCGGCGCTGAGGTTGTTGATCATTCTGACTGCGCCCGATAACACTTCTTCGCTAAAATATTTGCTGTTGGTGATTGAGTTGGTGAGTATCTCAACAAAACCCTGCCCCACCAGATAATTGGCGATCTTGTCTTTCAACGCGTCTTTAAGTCCCAGTTGTTCTACCGCAGGACTGATGGTGATGGTGGCCGGTATTTCAATGTTATCCAATCCGTCAATTCTTAAAACCTCTTCGACTATGTCTGCGGGAATGGAAATATCCGGTTTGCTATAGGGCACTGCTACATGCAGTTCATCCTGCCCCTCTCTCAGGATGTCAAAACCAAGTGCCGTGAGTATCCTCGTAATTTTATCAGGATGGTAATTTTTACCGCTTAATTTTTTGAGATAATGATTTTTCAGGATGACCTCAGTTTTTGGCTTTGGATCGGGATAAATATCAACGATCTCACCGGCTATCTCCCCACCCGCCACCTCCCTGATCAACAGCGATGCGCGCTTTAATACGTTCACGGTATTGGAAATATCCACGCCTTTTTCAAAACGCGTGGCCGCATCGGTGCGCAGCTCATGCCGCACAGATGTTTTGCGTATACTGACGGGGTTGAAACAGGCACTCTCCAAAAATATTTTCGTAGTGCTGTTTTTTACGCCACTTTTCGCCCCCCCAAATACACCACCTATACACATGCCTTCATTGGCATTACAGATCATCAGGTCCTCACTGCTTAATACCCGTTCTTTTTCATCCAGGGTCAGGAATTTAGTACCGCTGGCAACATTTTTTACAATGATTTCATTGCCCGTTATCGCATCCGCATCAAATGCATGCAGTGGCTGACCCGTTTCATGCAACACATAATTGGTGATATCTACAATGTTGTTAATGGGGCGCTGTCCGATGGCTTTTAATTTATCCTGCAGCCATTTGGGTGATTCTTTCACGGTTAGCCCTGTGAGGGTAACACCACTATAGCGGGGACAGGCTTCGGCATTTTCGACGGAAACTTTAATCGGTAGCCCATGGTTATCCACTTTGAATGCGTTGGCCGATGGCATTTTAGGCCTTGATTCTTTCTGGTGATGACTAAGCCATGCGCAAACATCCCTTGCCACACCAAAATGGCTCATGGCATCCATACGGTTGGGGGTGAGACCAATTTCGTAGATCCAGTCTGAATAAGGCTCAAAAATGCCGGTTACCGGTGAGCCGGGTACGGTGGAAACAGGCAATACGATAATACCGGCATGATCGGTACCCAATCCTATCTCATCTTCTGCGCAGATCATACCCTGGCTTTCCTCGCCGCGGATCTTTGCAACACGCATGGTTACCGGTTCGCCGGTTACCGGGTAGATAGTAACGCCTGTCTGAGCCACAATCACTTTCTGCCCCGCTGCTACGTTGCTGGCACCGCAAACGATCTGCAGTGGCTCGGCTTTTCCCACATTTACCCTGGTTAGTTTTAATTTATCAGCATTGGGGTGGGCTGCGCATTCGAGCACCTCGCCCACTACCAGGCCAGCAAGTCCGCCTTTGATGCTTTCATATTTTTCCAGGCTCTCCACTTCCAGGCCGATTGAAGTGAGTATGCGGGAGAGTTTCTCAGGTTCAATGGTCTCGGGCAGATAGTCGTGTAGCCAGTTATAACTAATGGTCATGGTTGCTTGCGCTTTACGGGGGTCAAAAATAGGGCATTCGGGGGAGGGAAGTTGCCGAGTGGGAGATTTTGGAATTTTGGATTGGAAAATTGGGAAATTGTATCCGTACTCCTGCCTTTGAGGAAATTCCAAAATCTCCCAATCTAAAATTCCAAAATGCCCTAACCCAGTTACAAATTCCCAGCATCATTCCCCTCTTTTCTATCAAATATCTTTCTGCACACAGATTGTGCAATACTCCTGTTAAACGTCTGAAAACTTTTGATTTTGGTGGATAAGCATAGTAATTTGTGTGAACAGGCAGGGTTTTGCTGTGAATAGATATGTGGATACCTGTGGATGAAAAATAGCTTTAAAAAATTTCCGGATGCCGATTGCTAACACATATATTCGCTCCCCTTACCTGGCTGGTAACAATTTCGTAACACGGGATCAAATCGGCAAAGAAGTAACATACATTAACCAACCAAAGCAACTGAACTAACCTGACCATGGATCTGACCAGCCTGAACAAAGACCGTAAAAGAAGGAAGACATCAATTGACATGAGTACCATGGTTTATGGCAAAGTGCCGCCACAGGCCAAGGAACTTGAAGAGGCGGTGCTGGGTGCCATTATGCTCGAGAAAAGCGCTTTTGATACGGTTACCGAGATCCTGAAACCGGAATGTTTTTATGTAGAAGCCAACCAGCTCATTTTCCGTTCTATGCAGGGGCTGCAGCAGAAAAGCATGCCTATCGATATCCTCACGGTTGTTGAGGAACTGAAGATGCGCGAACAACTGGATGCGGTAGGCGGGCCCTATTATGTTACCAAACTCACCAATTCGGTTGTATCAACTGCAAATATCGATGCACACGCAAGGATCGTGCTGCAGAAATTCATCCAGCGCGAACTGATCCGTATCAGCGGAGAAATTATCGGCGATGCCTATGAAGACAGCACCGATGTATTCGACCTGCTCGATGACAGTGAGACCAAGATGTTCAACATCACGAACAATTACCTCAAAAAGAATTTCGAAGATATCGGTAACGTACTCGCCAAGACCATCAACCGCATTGATGAATTACGTACCAAAACAGAAGATATTTCCGGTGTTCCGAGTGGTTTCAGTACGCTTGACCGGGTTACTTACGGATGGCAGCCAACGGACCTGATCATATTGGCGGCACGTCCGTCAGTAGGTAAAACGGCATTCGCTTTGAACCTTGCGCGTAATGCGGCGTTACATCCAACCAAACCGATCCCTGTTGGTTTCTTTTCATTGGAGATGAGCGCATCACAACTGGTACAACGTATCCTGAGCGCTGAGAGTGAGATCAAGATGGAAAAGATTAGTCGAGGTAAATTAGAGAACCATGAGTATGAGCAGTTGCTGAGCAAGGGTATTAAAAAATTAGAAGTGGCGCCGATATTCATCGATGATACGGCGGCCCTGAATATTTTCGAGTTCCGTGCGAAAGCGAGAAGGCTTGTGAACAAGCACAATGTAGGCATCATCATCATTGACTACCTGCAGCTCATGAGCGGCACCAACGACAAAGGAAGCAACCGTGAACAG
>JANPIE010000149.1:0-4501 GCA_031424835.1 Chitinophagaceae bacterium | reverse complement strand
CAATGATATCTTCGAACTGGTAATTATTCGGACGGTAATAAGGTTCATAAATATGTTTGCGGGCAGAATTGGTGCTTACACGAATGCTGTTCAGTCCTGCTTCACACAATGCGCTCACTGCATCGGGTTTGGAGCCGTTGGTATTGATATTGATGCTGCCTTTGTCTGTGTGTTTGCGTATCTCGATGATCGCTTCGCGGATGGTTTCCCACATCAGTAAAGGTTCGCCTTCACAGCCCTGTCCAAAACTTACAATAGGATAGGGGGCACTGATCAGGTGCGGCACGGTAAATTCTACTATTTCTGCTGCAGTGGGTTTAAAACTGAGCCTGTCCTGTGTAGACACAATCGTTTCCTCCTCGGGTTGGAAAGAGATACAGCCAATACAGTTGGCATTACAGGCAGGGGAACTCGGTATCGGGCATTCCCACCTGCCCAAAGCAAAGTTTCTTGCGGCGGGACAATGATAGGTCATGCAGCAATTTTCCATCAGGTGTTTAACCAAACGGTTGTTGGGGTAAGACTGCAACAGGTGCCGGGTGCCTTGTTGTATTCTTTCATCATCGTATCCTGCGCATTCCTGGCGTATATCTTTTTCTATACGCACCGCGGGTACAAAATATTTATTTTCCATCCAGCCCACCGCTGTGTAACAAAACAACGGGAGGGTGGGGGCATCAGGTAAGGTTTCAAATGCAGCAAGGTAAAGGCCCGTATGAGCGGGTGGAATGAAGGCGGCTACGGCCCATCCTTTTTCACACAAACGCATCTCGCCGCTGGCGACGTCGATACCAATTCCGCGCCTGCCCGGCAGTTCATAGAGGTTACCGCCCTCAGGGAGTTCTATCCAGTCATCTTCCGGAACGGCAAAAGCATCCCAACCCGCTCTGCCTGCAGCAAGAAGGCTGGTATCTTCAAAAATATTTCCGTTCCCGTCTGAATACAACAGGTAAGGCGATTGTGGACTTCCCATATAACTGTTCTGAAAAATGATAACCCTAAGCAGTGCGTTCTAATCGCTCTGCGGATAAACGGTTCCGGCAAAATTCGTTAAAATCCATCTCCGCTTTCGCAGAGCCTGCATTTTCTATTTCTTTCTGAATAAGTTTATTGTTTTTCAGGTCGATGGTAAGAATGCCATCTTTGATGATCGCATTGCTCAGTTCGTTCCAGTAATAATATTTTTTTGGCAGGGAATTCACCACGATCTCTTCCTGGTCAAAGGCGATCTCTACGGGGAACTTCACTTGTTTTTCAATCACCGCTGCCAGAAAATAGATCAAAGATACCCAACGCCATTCCGGCTGCAGCGCCCAGCCTAAGGTGGCCAGCGTTAGGGCCAAACGAAAGAAGGGGATACCCCCTTTTCGCTGCACAAAATAACAGTAGATCAGCCAGCCCGTGATACCGGCAATGATGCTGAATAGAACGACAGATTCCGGCGTATTGACAGGTGCGCGCACCGATTTGGCAAAAACGATCATCGACAGGAACAGCATCAACTGGCTTATGCCATCAATCAACCTGAAATCCGGTCGCTTACAAACAATGATGTAATCATAGGTTTTCATCCGCCGGGTTATTTAAGGTAAACAGGTTACAAAGGCGCCACAAACAATGTGCACCTACATTGCTGTCCCAATCGGTCTGCCCAACGGCAATCTCCACCAGGTCAAACCCGATCAGCTTTCGGCCGCTGTCGCTGATCTTGCGTATCAGGTAAAAAATTTCCTCCATCTCAAAGCCCCCTGGCACCGGGGTGCCGGTATTGGGACAATACTTCCTGTCCAGGCCATCTATATCAAAACTGAGATAAACTTTTTCGGGTAACTGGTTCACAATCTCTTCAGCGATATGCTTCCAGGACTCGCCTTCAAATTGTCTTTCCTTAATCGTTTTATCAAAATACGTAACTACGCGGTGATTGCTGTTGCAGATATACTCCCATTCATCTTCACCATATTCACGAATACCAATCTGTACCAGTTTCTGAATGGCAGGTATTTCGTTCAATGCATTGTACATGACGGATGCATGTGAATAGGTAAAATATTCATAGCTTTTGCGCAGGTCGCAATGTGCGTCTATCTGCAATATGCCAAAGCCGCTGTGTTTTTCAGCAAGTGCTTTCATAAAGCCGAGCGGTGTGCTGTGATCACCTCCAATCAGGCCAACCAATTTATTGCGGTCCAGTAAACTTTTGCTTTGCTCGTACACCCACTGGTTCATCAGGTTGCTGCCTTCATTGATCTCTTTCAGGCTCTTGCACATGAACTTATTTTTATCCACCTCCCCGCCACGTGAAATATAGTCGATGTACAGTTCCGCCTCTTTACGCAGGTAATCACTTTTCATGAGTATCCGCTTGTCCACATCCTTCATAAAAAATCCCTGTCTCCAGCCGTTGTCACCATCCATATCAAACAGGTCAACCTGTTTACTTGCTTTGGAGATATGCTCCGCAGCGCGGGCAGTACCGGCGCCGTAACTAACGGTTACTTCCCAGGGCACGGGCAATAGCACCAAACGCGCATCTTCTTCTGAAAATGGGAGACCAAATACATTGTTATTGGGGTTACCTACTGCGTTGTGATCGAATTGAGAGAGATCGGCCATGAGAAGTGCTTAAATGCAAACAGGGCGCAAATTAATTGAAATCTGGTGTTTTACCATTGATGGCCCACAAAAAACGTTAATGAGTTTCACAAACTTTCGGCTTCCTGCGGTTTTTGGCTATTTTTGCGCCGTAAAAGAACTGACATGAAGAAAATGCATATTGTCATCCTGGTATTGATTGCCGCCGCTATCGTGGTTTTGATCAGTTATACGGGCGACCTTACTACCTATGAAACCATCGCTTCTGCCCGCCAGAAAGAAGGCAAATTTGTGAACCTGATTGCAAAGCTAGATAAAGCGCAGCCGGTGGAATATGATGCCGTAAAAAATCCCAATTACCTGAGTTTCACAGCGGTTGATACCCTGGGGGGGCGTATTAAGGTGGTATATCACAATAATAAGCCAACCGATATGGAAAAAAGCGAGCGGATCGTGCTAAAGGGACGGGTTAACGGAGATATTTTCGACTGCCAGGATATTTTACTGAAATGCCCCTCCAAATACAAAGACGATCCCAAAGCAATGAAGAACCTGGAGACCACGATGAACTAACAAGCTAACTTTCCCAACACCCCATGGATTATATCGGCGAACATTTACTACCCGGACAACTCGGACATTTTTTTGCAGTACTTTTTTTGGTGAGTTCACTGGTGGCCACCCTGGCTTATTTTAAAGCGAGCCGGCTGGCAGATCCTTTTGCGCGGCAAAGCTGGATGCGCATCGCGCGCATTTCTTTTCTGGTAGAAACGATTTGCGTAGTGGCACTTTTTGCTACGCTGTATTACATTATATCGCATCATTTATTTGAATACAAATACGCCTATACCCATAGCGATAAAAGCCTGCAGACTGAGTACCTCTTCGCTTGTTTCTGGGAGGGACAGGAGGGCAGTTTTATGCTTTGGGCATTCTGGCATTGTGTACTGGGATGGGTTTTGGTATGGCGCTCGCGGGAGTGGGAGGCTGGTGTGATGACCGTGGTAAGTTTTGCCCAGTTCTGCCTGGCCACCATGCTTATCGGTATTTATTTTTTCAATGTAAAAGTGGGCAGCAGCCCTTTTGTACTGCTGCGCAATGAAACAGAAGGTCCAATTTTCAGCAGGCCTGATTACCTCAATTTTATCAAGGACGGGAACGGACTGAATACGCTGTTACAGAATTACTGGATGGTGATTCACCCGCCGGTGCTGTTCCTGGGATTTGCATCTACCATTGTTCCCTTTGCCTATGCTATTGCGGGATTGATGAAGAAAGACCATAGCTGGACAAGGCCCGCTATTCCGTGGACCAGTTTTTCCGCTGCAATGCTGGGTACGGGAGTGATGATGGGCGCAGCATGGGCCTATGAAAGTTTGTCTTTTGGTGGTTACTGGGCATGGGATCCTGTAGAAAACGCCTCACTGGTGCCCTGGCTGGTGCTGATTGCAGGTTTACATACCAACCTGGTCTACCGCAATTCAGGGTATTCTTTGCGGCCCACCTATTTTTTCTATATAGTGGCTTTTTCGCTGATCCTGTATTCTACGTTCTTAACAAGGAGCGGGATACTCGGAGATACATCCGTGCATGCATTTACGGATTTGGGCATGAACTGGCAACTGCTGCTGTTCCTGCTCGTATTCTTTGTGCCCGCCATGGTTATGTTCTTTGCCAGTTACAAATCAATACCATCCATCCAGAAAGAGGAAAATACTTATAGCAGGGAATTCTGGATGTTCATCGGATCGCTGGTGTTCTTTCTCTCGGGGCTGGTGATCATTGCCAAAACCTCGGTACCGGTTGTCAACAAAGTTTTCGGAAGCAATATTGCACCACCGGAAGACGCAGAATTCGCTTATAACCAGATACAGGTTTTTGTAGCCATTGTAGTGGGCATATTAAC
>JANPIE010000148.1:0-32204 GCA_031424835.1 Chitinophagaceae bacterium | reverse complement strand
AGGACAAGAGGAAAAGAGGCAATGAGGAAAACTCTTTTATACTCTTTTTCTCCTGTCCTGCTCTTCGCGAAACAGGGTTCAATAAAAGAAAAACGAAGACAAAAAAAGTTACAAAAGACTACCCGGCATTCCTTATTTTCTTCTTCCTCTCAGTTCTTCTTTTATTGAAAAAAGCCGGCAAAGTACCGGCTCTGTTAAGAATATAACACCCATCTTTAATCCTTCACCACTTCCTCATTCCTAAAAATGACAATTCCGTCAAAAACATCCACCAGCACGGTCTTCGTTTTGTCGATCACGCCGGCTAAGATTTTCTTGCTCAATTCATTGACGATCTGCTTCTGGATCAGTCTTTTCAACGGCCTGGCGCCGAACTGAGGGTCATATCCCTGCTCTGCCAGAAATTCCAGCAGGTAATCACTAAAGGCAAGGTTGATGCCATTGGTTGCCACCATTTTCTTCAGCCCTTCCAACTGTATTTTCACAATACCCATGATCTGCTTTTTCATCAGCGGGTGGAACATAATGATTTCGTCTACCCTGTTCAAAAACTCGGGCCTTATCGTTTTACGGAGCAGGTCCATCACTTCCAATTTAGCCCTGTCTGTAACTTCGTCAACATTTTCTTCGGTCACTTTTTCAAAAGCATCCTGTATCAGGTGACTACCGATATTGCTTGTCATGATGATGATGGTGTTCTTAAAATTCACCACACGTCCCTTATTATCAGTCAAACGTCCGTCATCCAATACCTGTAGCAAAATGTTCCATACATCCGGGTGTGCTTTTTCGATTTCATCCAGCAATACAACGCTGTAGGGTTTGCGGCGTACGGCTTCTGTGAGCTGGCCACCCTCATCATACCCCACATACCCGGGAGGCGCGCCTACCAAACGTGAAACCGTATGTTTTTCCTGGTACTCACTCATGTCAATACGCGTCATCATGCTTTCATCATCAAAGAGGTATTCAGCCAGCGCTTTGGCCAGTTCGGTCTTTCCTACACCCGTCGTACCAAGGAAAATAAAGGAGCCAATCGGTTTTTTTGGATCCTGCAAACCAGCCCGGCTCCTTCGTATAGCATCGGCTACGGCTGTGATGGCTTCTTCCTGTCCCACCACCCGGTTATGTAATTCTTCTTCCAGTACCAGCAATTTTTCACGTTCACTCTGAAGCATTTTTGTAACGGGAATTCCGGTTGCCTTGGCCACATTTTCGGCGATATCTTCCGCATCCACTTCTTCCTTCAACAGTCGTTTATCGGTTGAGGCATCCAACTGAGAAGTTAACTGAACAATCAATGCCTCCTGCTCCTGCACTTTTCCATAGCGGATCTCTGCAACTTTTCCATAATCACCATTACGCTCTGCCTGCTCCGCCTGTAATTTCAGGTCCTCAATAGCGGCTTTGGCATTCTGCACCTGTTCTACCAATTCTTTTTCCTGCTGCCATTTGGCTTTCAGGGTATCACGTTCAACAGAAAGGTTGCTGATGGTAATGTTGAGCTCTTTCAGTTTGTCTTTATCATTCTCGCGTTTGATGGCTTCTCTTTCAATTTCCAGTTGGCGTATCTGCCTGTCGAGTTTATCCAGTTCTTCCGGCATTGAATTCATCTCCAGGCGAAGTTTGGCAGCGCTTTCATCAATAAGGTCTATTGCCTTATCGGGAAGAAAACGGTCGGTCATATACCTTGTTGATAATTCCACCGCTGCAATGATTGCCTCATCCTTGATCCGCACATGGTGATGGGTTTCATACCTGTCTTTTAATCCGCGGAGGATGGAGATAGCATCCTCCATATTGGGTTCGTCAATGATCACTTTCTGGAAGCGGCGTTCCAATGCCTTGTCCTTCTCAAAATATTTCTGGTATTCATTCAGGGTGGTCGCGCCAATGGCCCTCAACTCACCACGGGCCAAAGCAGGCTTGAGTATATTGGCAGCATCCATCGCTCCTTCGCCGCCGCCGGCACCTACCAATGTATGTATCTCATCGATAAAAAGTATGATCTCGCCCTCGCTGCCCGCCACCTCTTTTACCACCCCTTTCAGTCGCTCTTCAAATTCGCCTTTGTATTTAGCGCCGGCGATCAACTGCCCCATATCCAGCCCAAAAATTGTTTTGGAACGTAGGTTATCGGGCACATCGCCGTTCACTATACGCATAGCCAACCCTTCCACAATCGCCGTCTTACCTACACCCGGCTCTCCCACAAGGATGGGGTTGTTCTTGGTACGACGTGTTAATATATGTAATGTGCGCCTGATCTCTTCATCACGGCCAATAACAGGATCCAGTTTACCCTGTCTTGCCAGTTCATTCAGGTTCTTTGCATATTTGTTGAGCACATTCAACTGCGTTTCCTGCGTCTGTGATTGAATCGTATCGCCCTTGCGCAGGTCCCTGATCGCTGTGACCAAGCCTTTCTCCGTAAGTCCCGCCGCTTTCAACGTTTTGGCCGTAGCATCATTTACCTGTAACAATGCAAGTAAAAGGTGCTCGGGGCTGACAAACTCATCCTTAAATTCTTTCAGTACAGAATTGGCTTTGAGAAACACATTATTAAGGTCGCGGCTCACACTTTGCGCGGGTTCACCACCCTGGGCCCTGGGAAGTTTAGCAATGCTTTCATCCACTTTTGATTCTGTGAAAGCAACATTGACATTGTTGCGCTTCAAAAGGAACTCAACCGGACTGTCTTTATCCGATAGCAAAGCTTTCAGCAGGTGGTCGGTTTCAATATTGGGATTACCGTTATTAAAAGCTACCTGCTGCGCCGCCTGGATGGTCTCCTGCGCTTTAATGGTATAATTGTTTACATTCATAGCATGTACATTTTTTAAGCTTCATTGAGAAGTTAGTAATATGATAATCTTTCCCGTAATTCAGAATGAAGTCATATTTTGTAAGCAAAAACTGTTCTTAACACGCGATAGTCCAAATACCGGTAAAAACCCTGTAATTATGTCCGAAAAATTCATTGTTAACTGCATGAAAGTCAGCCTGGGATTGATTTTCCTGCTGTTATTGCAGCCAGCTTATTCCCAGTATAATTTTACTGAAGTAGATAAGAAAATAGAAGATGCCAAAAAAGAGCTGGGAGGAAATGCCATTGCCATGATCTACAAAGATGGAAAGATCATATACCAGAAAGCAATCGGCGAATTCACCGCAAAAACCCAGGCGCCGATTGCCAGTTGCAGTAAATGGTTAACAGCGGCACTGGTGATGACCTATGTAGACGAGGGAAAACTCTCACTCGATGATAAAGTGAGCAAGTTCCTTCCGATCATGACCAAATATTCCAAAGGATTTATTACGATTCGTCATTGCCTCAGTCATATGACCGGCATTGAATCCGAACCTTTCCGCCTGCTCGGTCGCAAAAAATTCAGCAGTCTGGAAGAGGCTGTGGAAGACATCATTACAAAAAAAGATATTGAGTCCAACCCCGGCCTCGAGTTCCGTTACAGCAATGTGGGGCTGGACCTGGTAGGACGTGTACTGGAAGTGATGAACCGAAGGAGTTTTGAACAACTGATGCAGGAAAGGATTACCCGCCCACTGATGATGCGCAACACGAATTTTTCCAGCTTCAACGCGGTTAATCCATCAGGAGGTGCAGTGTCCACCGCCAGCGATTACATGAATTTCTTATCAATGATACTGAACAAGGGTATGTTCAATGGTAAGCGGATACTGAGTGAAAAAGCCATTGCCGATATGCAGACCGCCCAGACAACACCTTCCATGATCAAATATGCACCGAAAGCCGCTGCAGGATTTAACTATGGTTTTGGTGAATGGATACTCGCAACAGATGAAAATTTACAGTCGACGGTTGTTGCAAGCCCGGGCCTTTTTGGCACCTGGCCCATGGTTGACAAATGCAGGGGATATGCAGCCATATTTTTTACCAGGGGACTATTGGGTGAAGAAAAAAGAGACCTCTACCTAGATATAAAAAAATCAATAGATGAACAGATAAAGTCGGCATGCTTATAAATGTCAGCATCCGAAAAAAATACCGCTATCGTCAAAAAAAACGCAGCCTCACTCGGTTTCATGTATTGCGGTATCGCAAAAGCGGAGGCACTTAATGAAGATGCAAGACGCCTGGAAAAATGGCTGAAACAAGGTATGCATGGCAAAATGCAATACATGGAAAACCATTTTGACATGCGGGTGGACCCAGGCAAACTGGTTCCGGGTGCAAAATCCGTTATTACCCTGCTGTTGAATTATTTTCCTTCTGAAAAGCAATGCGCAGATGCACCGGGAATAGCCAAATATGCTTTTGGCAAAGATTACCATGAGGTTATCCGATCCAAATTACGAATGTTTTTATCTCAATTAAATTCTGAGATTGGCGAGATACACGGAAGAGGGTTTGTTGATTCCGCACCGGTGCTGGAAAGATCATGGGCAGTGAAGAGTGGCGCGGGATGGATAGGAAAAAATGGCAACCTGATTACCAAAACCAATGGCTCCTTTTATTTTATTGCCACATTGATAGTTGATATGGAACTGCAGTACGACGATCCATTCGCCAAAGATTATTGTGGCAGTTGCCGCAGATGCATAGAAGCCTGCCCTACCGATGCGATATTAGATAACAAAGTAGTGGACGGCAGTAAATGTATCAGTTATTTTACCATTGAATTGAAAGAGGCACTGATCCCCGAAGAAATGAAAGGACGCTTTGCCAACTGGATGTTTGGTTGCGATACCTGCCAGGACGTATGCCCCTGGAACCGATTCAGCAAACCCCATTCGGAACTTTCTTTCAAACCGATACCGGAGATACTTAATTTGTCAACCAAAGAATGGGAATCCATGGCCGAGGAAAATTTCAGGGTAATTTTTAAAGACTCCCCGCTAAAACGCACAAAATTCGGTGGCATTCAGCGTAACATTTCCTTTATCGCTCACCCAAACGAACAACCTATACAAGATTAGGCAACCTCAGGAAAACTCTGTGCAGCTTTGTATATTCTGTGCCTTAGTGGTAAAGCCTTGGCTTCGATCATAGTGAGGAGGCTTCACCACCGAGGCACAGAATACACAAAGGGACACCGAGGACTTTCCAATTTAAACTGGAACCTATAACCTGAACCCAATCTTACACACGACCCTGTTAAAGCTATAGGATAGTTTTCGCTCAAACTGGTTTGCTTTATAGGGAGGAAACTGGTCGTAAATCGTCTCCATGTAATTTTCGGTATTGCCTTTGGTGGAAAAACCAAGGGACAAAATAAATCCTTTCTTTCTTTTATTCAGCATTGCATACCCAATTCCTACATCGCTGTATAAACCCGCCTGGTAACTACTTTCCGTTGCGTTCCAGATACCCGTGAAACGCCTTTGTGTTTCCAATGGTGCTGGAATGTTCACACCCAGGTTGGCATAGGCAAATACGGGCCAGTCTGACGCGGTAATATTTTTACGAACATCCATAAATACCGGCACTGTACGCAATTTGTAATAATCAAATCCTGCACCTAAACCAAAGGCCCAGTCCTTTTTTTCAAATCCACCAATCAGGGTTAGCTGCCCGCTTACATAGTGGTCGCCATTGACGAGACCCAGTTGTGGCACCATGTAAAATGGCGCTTTCTTTACGCGCTTTTGTGCAAACAGCGATACACTGCACAACAAAAGCATCAAAACAAAAAATGGTTTTGTCATAGCGGTTATTTTTGTGTCACCAGGATCTTGCCGATCTCTTTTGCAGCGGTGGGTTGGGAATAATCGATCACATGCAATCCATCTTTCGCTGTTACAAGTGCAATGCCATTATGTGCAATTACATCGGCAGCTTCAAACCCGGCCAACTGTTTAATAAGTGAAATGGCATCGGGTTTTGCGGCATTGAAAATTTTTAAACCTCCTGTGCCATCACAGATCAATAATAGATCACCATCCTTTGAGAGACCTGAGGGTGCACTCAGCGGGTAAGTTTTGATTAATTGCGGCGACATCAGGTTGCTTACGTCCAGCACATCCAGTTGATTGGAATTTCCGCCACATATCCCTCCACCTTTTAAAGTAACATACGCATAGTTATTGTCAGCAATTACCGGGTCGCAGGAACGCACATGGGTAAACTGCCCGAGTTTAAGGGGATGGTCCTGGCTTTTGGCATCATAAATGAACATACCGGTTTGTGAACCGATGAATAACTTGTCCTGGTATGGACAGATCGTTTCAATATCACCACTCGCCAGGGGCAGTGCCTTTACATAGGAGGGCGCCGCCGCCGTAGCAATGTTGAACACTTTGAGATCGGCATGGCTTACTGTGTACATCCGCTGGTTCATCAATGCAAACCGGGCCGTGGATCCCGCTATTCCAAATGCTCTCTGCGCAAACGACGCGCCCTGAGGTGCAAAAGATGATGAAGAGGAAGAATACAACATCCAACCATCATACCGGGCAAAAGAAATGGTTTCGTGGAAGCGTCGTTTTACCACTGTATCCACACGCACCCATTCCTGGATCACTTTTCCTGTATCTGCCCTGAAATTATTGTAGTAGCGATGCGGGAACACTCCCGGAAGAAACTGCTTAACCGTTGTATGCAGGGGATCGGCAATGTCTATTGTTACAAGGTCCGTATAACAATCGGCATACAGGTAATGATCATTAACGGCGATATCCACGCAGCCGGGTATGTTGATAAAGGAAACCGCTCTGATATTAGCCGGATCGGATACATCAAGGATATGAATCCCACGGTCCACGTCGTTCAGGTATACATAGTTGTCTTTCCAGACCAGTTTACCGGGTTGGTGGATATCCTGCGCAATATCATTTTTGATGTTTGCTTTTACGGCGTCTTTTGTTTTGTATACCGGCCTGAAAAAGGTATAATATTCGGTAACGGTATCCTTGCTGCAGGCGGCGGCGAGGAAGATCACAAGCAACAGGGCAAGATCCATTCTTTTCATACAGCGGGTTTTTTATGCTGACACCGCACCCTCGGTAAGCGTTGCGTCTATCTTTTCTTTTTCGGAACCACCACACCTATCCGCAACGCCGCATTGAATAAATGACGCGATGTGGTGGATACCTGCGAGGTGGTGCTAAGGAAATAGGTGAGTCGAGGTCCGATGTAGAAGGACCTGGACCGGCCCAGTGCCATATCCATCCCGGTAGCCAGGTTCGTTTGCAGCGTTGGCATAAGCGACCTGTTACGGAACAAAAGACCGGAAGAAGCATTATAGTGCAGGGTATTGGTACCAAGCAGTAATGCCATGCCCGTACCGATATGCCAGCGCAACAATCCTTTGCTGCCGATCCTGATATTACGGTAATAATCCAGGTTCAATTCGGCAAAATGATACCGATTGGTATATTTTGTGCTGTCGCTGCTTATATAGGCAATACCCCCATCATTGCGGTCAGCCCTGTTACCAAAAGAGCCGCTCATCATCGTATCAACTTTCCTTCCAACGCCCATTACGGAAGCATAGGAACTGTATCCCACAGAAACCCCGATACTTCCATTTTTACCTGCCGATCTAAGCGCCTGCAGTTGCAGACCAAAAGAACCGGCATTGGTTTGCGAAGGTGTTTTATAAATACTGCCTCCTGCGGATGCCTGCCCGTTGCCAACATTGGGAGGGATAGATGCATAGGCAAGTCCGCCGTTTGTAAATGAATTTCTTTCTCCGCTAATACCTATGGATGGAATGATCAGCCATTGCCAGGCCTTTCTGGCTTTTTCATTTTTTGTTATGATTACCGCTTCCGCAGTAGGTGCAACAGCAGAATCCTTTATACCCTGTGCTATCGACTGAGATGAGTCCGTTTTTATTGTGGGCTGGTCCGGCGACTGTTTCCCGCGCTGCATATTTTCCCTATCCACTGAAACAATCGATTGATCGGTACCTGCCTCCGCAATTTTTGTTTGAGGGATCATATCAGATGAAAGAGCGGATGGGTTAGTTAACGGATCCATACCTGTACTGCCCGATTTTTTTACCGGGGTCTTAGTAACGACATCAGCTGTATTCATTTTATCCGAATGCATTTCACCAGCAGGATTCGATGGACCATACTGGCGGGTTTTAGCCCAGGCATGATTGATTTTTGATACAGAGGGTACTTCTTTTGCGACTGCAGATTGATTAAGCTGCTGCGCTGCATCCTCTATACTTTGGGAGGACTGGTCAGGGACTTCAACTTTCGGTGGCGTGTTTGAAATTGAATTTTGGATTGGCGGAGGCGCATGCAATATTTGTTTATCACCAGTTTTGTTGTTTGCCATGCCAGTTGTTGTTCTGTTTTTAGAGATAACGGGTGTTGGGCCGGCGGTCGTATCCATTAAAAGGGTATAGATGCCAATGCAACCGCCAATGGCGAGGATGACAAGGGGCCAGAGCAGCCAGCGGCGTCTATTCTGCCGGCGGATGGCGGCTTCCACCTGCTCCCATACCTGTGCCTCAGGTTTTAACCGCAACGCCTCCAGCTCGGCCCGCACCTGTTCTTCGAATGATCTATCCTCCATACTGATTTTTTTTGCTGTTAACAGAATGTTTTTCCAGCCAGCCTATCAATAGTGCCCTTGCCCGTGCATATTGTGAACGGCTTGTGCCCTCCCGGATACCCAGCATTTTACCGATCTCCACATGGGTATAGCCTTCAACCGCGTGTAAATTGAAAATGGTTTGGTAACCTGCAGGTAATTGTCTGACCAGGTTGAGTATGTCTTTCATGTTCAGCGCCAGGTCGGGCGACTCTTTCTCTACGGGGTGCAGGTATTCCTCTTCAAAGCCCAGGTCGAGCTGGTAACGCGGCTTGCGTTTCAGGTAGTTGATGGCGGTATTGACCATGATACGGCGTATCCATGCGCCCAGTTCCCCATCATGTTTGAACTGGTGCAGGTTCGCGAATACTTTGATGAACCCTACCTGCAGCACTTCCTGCGCATCATGGAGGCTCTTTGTATATCGGTAACAGATACCCAGCATGCTTTCGGCAAACAGGTCATACAACTGCTTTTGGGCAGCCGGGTTATTACGCAGGCAGTCTTTTACGAGTTTCTGTTGGTCAACCATATAGCAGGTTCGCATCCCTGACACCGCAGGATGCCCAATCGTTGCATGCGGGGCGGGTATTTGCCAAAGAAAAGGATGACCGGCTTATAAAAACCATGAACAGATGGTACCGAAACGTAAAACAGGTCCACGCAATAGTGGCAATGGAAACAAAAGGATGCACTCGTTTCTCAAATTCCCTTCGCAGGAATGGGACCATTGCGGCCATACGTTTTGCGGGTATCACCGTTCGTTTCAGGGGTAGATAACCGATGTATACTTTCCTGGTAGCAACCCCAAAAACGAATGTATGAAATCATTGATTGTCAGTGATGGGATGCTTCTTTTTCTACGGAAACATGTGTACTTTTAAGTGTTGTGCGCCATTTTTTCGTTCCGGGTGAAACGCTCTAACTATTCTGAAAAATCACTAATTTTGAGATCATGAAAATAGCACTTCAATATGTGAGCGATATGAATGGCAAACCTCAAGCCGTTCAAATGCCGGTTAGCGAATGGGAAAAAGTATTATCCCGTATCAAAAAATCTGAGCAAGCGCTGGAACTCAAATCAGACCTCAAAGTTGCCTTTAAACAGGTTGACGCATTAAGAAAATCAAAAGCTAAAAAACAGACACTAACTGATTTTCTGAATGAATTATAAAGTCATACCGGTTGACAAATTCAAAAAGGAAGCCAAGCGGTTAGTAAAAAAATATCCTTCTCTCAAATTTGAACTGGCTGAATTAGCTGTGGCCTTATCTGCAAACCCAACAATGGGCACAGCATTAGGACATGAAGCATACAAAATAAGAGTTTCAATTAAAAGTAAAGGGAAAGGTAAAAGTGGCGGTGCCCGTGTTATCACTTATGTTATCACGCCTCAAAAAGAAGTTTACCTTCTTACAATTTATGACAAAGCAGAATTTGACTCTATTGATGATAAAACCCTACGAAGAATCATAGAGACTATTCCCACCGAGAAGTAAAACGGCGCACAACAAAAGCTTCAAGCAATTGGGGCTGACGGAATATATTTTTTCATCACCAGTACAAATCCCAGCTTCAGGGTGAACCAACTCGGCTCGTCAGTAGAATATGTCATTTAGCTTTTGTACATTTCCCCTATAAATTAACCATAGCGATGGCGTTGCGCACTTAAAAGCGTTTGTTTACGATTTTCCCCTGCAAGCTTTTCCGTTATTCACGTACTCGCTTATGTCTGTGTGCTTACGATACCTTTCGGTATCTGATAGTCCGGCCTGTTTATTCATCGAGTTTTTTAACCATCATAATTGTACCCGGCCTCTGCATTATTATGCTATATCAGCAAAATTAGTCTTTTTGAAAATTGCAGATGCTTCAGCCTTTAAATTTTTATCGGTCTGTGTAAATCCTTAGATTTATGCTGGTTTATTCAGTCCCGAATACCCGGGATAGCCAGGCTTGACGAAAGTGTACGTCCCAACTGCGTAAAGCACTGGACGTTATGCGTCATCCGATTGATCCCTCAAACAATTTGATCATTTAACTGGATTATTAATGACAGATCTTACAAGTGATGACAATTTAGACAATCCGATAGCTAGTCAATCCAAAAGCTCTTCTGAGGAAACTATTTCTGCTCCTGACACAGACGCAATAATTACAAACAAAGAAAATGAAAATATGGAGGTACATCATCATGCAAATCACGAAGGAAAGAAAAATTGGAAATCTTATTTATGGGAATTTTTAATGCTTTTTCTGGCTGTGTTTTGTGGATTCTTAGCAGAGTATCAGTTGGAGCATGTAATTGAACACCAGCGGGAGAAAGTATATATTTCCTCAATGATAGATGATGCTAAAACAGACAGCATAGCGATAGAAGAAGCTATTTTGAAAAATAACATTAGAATTCTGCATCTGGATTCTCTTGCAAATCTCTGCTTAAATTATAGCAGTACCCAAACTGAAGATGTAGAATTTTACAAACATTATATTCATGGACTTTATCATCCATCATTTATTACACTTACAGAACGAACCATTTTACAACTCAAAAACGCGGGGGGAATGCGATTAATAAGAAATAAATCTGCGGTGGATAGCATTATTATCTATGACGGAATGACGAAAAAACTATCGGACCAACAGGCTTATTATGAACTATATCAAAACAATTCTATAAATCTTGCCGTAAAGCTATTTAATTTTAAAAAATTTGGATTTGGAGCATCTGGTCAGCAATTAATGGACCCAACTAAAATAAATGCATACTTCAAATTAATTTCCAACGATAAAAATAAATTGATGGAATTTGGAAACATTATCCTTGTATATGAAGGAGTTGTAGACTATTATAATTTTCTTTTATTGGAAACTAAAACCCATGCGGCACAACTTATAAAAACATTAAAAAAAGAATACCAAATAGAATAAAGGCACGAAATCAACAGCAGTTGAGGGCGGACGGAATACTTATGCCTCAACTGCAAAAAGCCTTGACATTCATGGCAAATAAACTACATAAAAGATTTCTGCGTTGACAGCTCTTAACCGATAAGCAGTCTTTTGTTGTAATAAGTAAAAATGGAGCCCAGATACCATTACAAAAAACGGGGCGACACCGAAAAGCCAAATGAGTAGGGTCTTTTTTACGAAAACTTATATTATGCCAAAGTATGTAATTGAAAGAGAAATTGAGGGTGCCGGTAAATTAACTGCCGAACAGCTAAAAGGTATTTCTCAAACTTCCTGCGGGGTTTTAAGTAACATGGGGCCACAAATTCAGTGGCTACACAGTTATGTGACCGGGGATAAAATTTACTGTGTATACATTGCACCCAATGAAGAAATGGTGCGTGAACATGCAAGTAAAGGAGGCTTTCCTGCAAACTCGGTAAGCGAAGTCATGACTGTAATTGACCCAACTACGGCTGAGTAATTTTGCGTGACCACTTTAAGTTACAAACCTATGGCGCGGGCGATAAAAACCTGTCCACAATATGCGTATTACCGGATCTGGTTCCGCATTTAAGTATATTAGTTAATCAAACCGCAGGTAACGCTAAAAATTAGTATCCAATGAGAAACATAATTTGCTTTCGCACGTCTCCCTCCACGGTTTTGTAGCGGGACTGAACACGTGAATAGCCGGCAATTTACCAGCGG
Source organism: Chitinophagaceae bacterium (assembly GCA_031424835.1). Classification (GTDB taxonomy): domain Bacteria; phylum Bacteroidota; class Bacteroidia; order Chitinophagales; family Chitinophagaceae; genus Sediminibacterium. The sequence goes on along the minus strand of JANPIE010000148.1, from coordinate 20,011 downwards.
GATAACAGAAATGAATTACTTAGTGGATCCGAACTTTGTATAACTCCGTGTATTCTGCGGCCCTGTGGTGCAGCCTTCCAGTTGTGATCGGAGCGAAGGCTTACCACGGAGGTACAGAATGAAAGGAGGTATACAGATGGGTTTAACGACGCGTTAATTAAGCCTTGCTTACCCTCCCGGTGTGATAACCCAGCGATCATTACATTTGCACATGCAGCTATCCGAAAGAGACAAGCAGGTGATCTGGCATCCCTTTACCAAACAAAAGGATATGCCGTTGCCCATACCTATTGTGCGTGGCCAGAGCAGCCTTTTATTTGCGGAAGATGGCAGCAGTTTTATCGATGCGATCAGTAGCTGGTGGGTGAACCTGCACGGCCACGCCCATCCTTATATCGCCGAAAAAATCTACCGGCAGGCATTACAGCTCGAACAGGTGATCTTTGCAGGTTTTACACACGAGCCCGCGGTGAGTCTTGCGGAAAGACTACTGCCCCTGCTTCCCGGAAAATTTGAAAAAGTTTTTTACAGCGATAATGGCTCCACATCCACCGAAGTGGCCCTGAAAATGGCTATACAATACTGGTGGAACCAAGACCGGAAAGAAAGAAAAAAAATACTGGCTTTTACCAATGCCTATCATGGCGATACCTTTGGCGCGATGAGTGTGAGCGACAGGAGCGTATTCACTCTCGCCTTCCATGACCTGTTATTCGAAGTCATCTTTATCGATACGCCAACTGCTGAAAATATAAGTGACCTGAAAAATACCGTGAGTCAGCACCAGCATGAAATCGCCGCATTTATCTATGAACCGCTGGTACAGGGCGCGGGGGGTATGAAAATGTACAGTGCTGGTTTGATGGATCAACTGCTTGCCACGGTAAAAGAAGCTGGCATCATTTGTATCGCGGATGAAGTGATGACAGGTTTTGGCAGGACGGGGAAATTTTTCGCGAGTGAATACTTGCAGCAGCGGCCCGATATCATCTGCCTGAGTAAAGGGCTCACCGGTGGTACCATGGCATTGGGTGTTACTGCCTGCACAAATACTATTTACCAGGCTTATGTGGATGACGACAAATACAAAACTTTTTTCCACGGCCATTCTTTTACGGCTAACCCTCTCGCCTGCAGCGCAGCTTTAGCGAGCCTTGACCTGTTTGAACAGAACAACTGCCTGCAAAAAATACAGGAGATCAGTGTGGCGAACAGGGCATTCGCGGAGGCGATTGCAAAAGATACCTTTCCCATAAAAGATATCCGTTGTTCAGGAACCATCCTGGCATTTGAGATTGAACAGGGGGTTGACGGATATCTGAATAATATCAGCACTGTCATTACCGGGTTGGCCATGGGACAGGGTGTGTACCTGCGGCCACTTGGAAATACTTTGTACCTGATGCCGCCATATTGCATAACAAACACTGAACTGCAGAAAATTTATGATTGCATCAGGTATCTGTTGCCGGAAATTCAAAAATAGCCCCCACCTGGGTTATCTCCTTGTTGCTCTTTACACTCTGGCTTTCTCTTAGCGAAATAAGGATCAATAAAAGAAAAACAAAGTATAAAAAAGCAAAAAAGGCATCAAAGGAAAACTTCTTCCCTTCTTTTTCTCCGTTCTTCTTTTATTGCAAAAAGGTTTCCCAATGAGCAGGACAGAAGAAAAAGAGGTAAAGAGGTTATCTCCTTGTTGCTCTTTACACTCTGGCTTTCTCTTAGCGAAATAAGGTTCAATAAAAGAAAAACAAAGTGTAAAAAAGTAAAAAAGGCATCAAAGGAAAAACTTCTTCCCTTCTTTTTCTCCGTTCTTCTTTTATTGACCCCTAGGTGCAGGATAAGAGAGAAAGAGCCGCGAGAGGTAGACGAAAATTATTTTTTTTCGACCAACGCTTTGAGGCGGTTGAGATTTTTTTCCATCATGGTGCCGAGGATTTTGTCGTTCATGATGGAGCCAAGTTTCTGCCAGGGATACCATTTTAGTTTCTGAACAAACTGCCATTGTACAATGGTGATATTTTTAGAGGGTTCTCCTATCAGGTTCATCGTGGATGTTTGCATATTTCCGTTCCTGCCGGTCCAGGCGGATATTACGGTTGAGTCGGTAATGGACGTAATGGTTACATCAGTGCCGCCGAGTTTTGCTTTGTGAGCGGACTGGATCATTACCGATGTATCTGACATACCCTCAATCCAAGATGCCCATTGGTTGATGTCTGTTACAAATGGCATGATAGAATCACGCGGGCGCTCTATGTTCACGGCTCTGGATACGAGTACCGTTGAGGGTAACAGTGCACTAAGTAAAGTTGCGAGGATAAAAAGCAACACGATACTGATAACGGCCAGTCTGATCAATTTCATCATTTACTCCCACTTGAATGTTTTAAAAGCAACGGCGTATACCACTACCGTCCATATACCCAGAATCCCGATCTCTTTCCAGCAACTGGCCAGGCTGGCGCCTTCAAAAGCAATATTGCGCATGGCGTTGTTGAAATGCGTGAGCGGCAGCACACGGCAGATGGGTTGCAGCCAGGACGGAAAGGCTTCGATAGAGAAAAAAGTACCGGCCAGCAGGAATTGCGGCAGGGTAATGAGGTTGGCAAATGGCGGAATGGTACTTTCATTTTTTGCAACACTGCTCACGATGAATCCAAAGCCCATAAACAGAATGAGCGCGAGGAAACTAAGTGCCATGATCTCCAGAAAGGTTTGTATCCCGTTAACCAGTGTGAATTTGAAGAGGAATGTTCCTACGCCTATGATGATGATTGCCGTCATCATCTGGAAGATCACGCGGCTTAATGTTTCACCCAGTAAGATATAGGAACGCCTGATGGGTGTAGCGTAAAAACGTTTTAATACGAGTTGCTGGCGCAGGTTGAAAAATAAAAAAGCCACGCCAAACACTCCCGAACTTAACAGGGAAAAGCCGAGTTGCCCCGGGAGAATAAAATCAATTGTTCGGTAAATGCGACCCGGTATTTTCTGAACATCTTTACTGATGACCGCAATGGTGGGTGCACCGGCATAGGTTTTCTGGTTGATGCCCGCTATCACCGCATTGAGGATGGATTGCAGTACCTGCAAATTCTGCGGGTTCACCGCGTCTGAACTGGTAAGGTGAATATTATAGGGCGGATTGGCCACGCCGGAAGGCTGTATGTTGATGACCGCGGTGATCCTCCCCTTCTCGAGATCTTCCTGCAACTCATGCCCTGTTTTGGTTACCACGCGGATACCCGCGATATTTTTGATGGCTGCGTATACCGCGTTGGCCGTATCGGTATTCTTATCAAATGCTACGCTGACCGATACGCGGCCACCCCCACCGATGAAGCCAAATACAAGGATAAAGATCAAGGGAAAGGCGATACTGAATACCACCGCCGATGGGCTGCGGAATACCGCCCGCAGGCTTGCTTTGGTAATGGCGAACATGGCCCGGGCCTGGCTATAAGTACCTTTCATTGGCAACAGTTGTGGGGCAAATCTATTCCAATATTAACCGAAAGCAAAAAAAGGCAAAAATAAAGGGGCGGAGAATGGTATTACCCGACAAATGTCGTACCTTTAGGCGACAAATGTCGCAATGGCAAAAATGCAAAAATATACGCAGGGAAAGAAGGCCGCTTTCAAGGCGGAAGAGCCACTGGTACCTTATATCCCTTTAAAAAAACCGGTAGCCGTGGCAGATTATTCTTACCGTAAACTGAAAAAATTAGCCGATACCGTCCCCTTCACTCTAACGGAGTGGGCCAATATGCTGCATCTTTCCGAGCGCACGCTTCAGCGTTACGCCAAAAACAATTCTTCTTTTGAAGGGATCTATACCGACCGCATCCTGCTGATCCAGGAAATGGTAGCGCTGGGTCTTGAAACATTTGTAAGCGCTGAAGCATTTTACCAGTGGCTAAAAAAAGACAAGCCTGTGATGGGTCAATCACTCAATTTTGAATCGCTTTATTCAGACAGGGGCATCCAGGAAGTGATTAACCAGTTAAGCAGGATCCAATACGGGGTATATTCATGATCCTCTACCGTTTTTCACACCCGAAATTTGCGCTTGACCTTTCCGGAACAGGTGCACGCCTCCGTGGAGGAAGGTGGAACCCCGCAGGCATCGCAGTTACCTATACCAGTGAACGCATATCACTGGCGCTGCTTGAAGTACTCGCCAATACGGGCAGCTTACCGGAACTGCAGCGTATCAAGCTGGTTGAGATAGATATACCTGATAATGCCGGCGTACAGGAAATAAAATTATCGGGATTGAAAAAAAACTGGCACCTGGACTTTGATTATACGCAATGGATGGGAAGGGAAATATTACGATCGGCCAGGTCACTGCTGATCCGTTGCCCATCGGTGATCGTTCCTAGTGAAAACAATTTTCTGATCAACCCTTTGCATCCTGATTTTAAAAAAGTACGTGCGAAGACAGCAGATTTTCTTTTTGATGAAAGACTGTTCCGGCGGGCGTCCCGCTCTGAGTAAATCTGTGCTTTCTGTGACTCCGTGGTGTAGGTCCGTGTCTTTGATCTTGGCGGAGGCTTTACCACAGAATACACGGAGCGCTCAGAGTTACACAGAGGTCTACCCTAGTGTATGCTGAAGGTGAAGGGTAACCGCGCCTGGGGTTCTTTTATCATTTGCCTTACCTGTTTGAACTGTTTGATCAGGCTAACCTGCTCCTCACCTATTTCTTCCTTGAGCAGATCCTTCTTCACAGATTTTTTATAATTATTCAACAGTTCGTCGAAGAAATTTTTCTTTTCGGGATATTCTTTCACGCGGAACTCCTTCAGCCTTGCCATACGTGCGGCGCAGTCAACCGCATCCTGCATGGTACCTACCCTGTCTACCAGGCCTAACCCCAGGCCATAGCTGCCTGTCCAAACACGCCCCTGAGCAATACTATCCACGTATTCCATATTTTTTTTCCGTCCATTGGCTACACGCGATTTGAAAGTGTAATAAATGGAATCAACGGCCGCCTGGAAAAAACGTTTTTCGGGTTCAGTCAGGGGACGCGTGGGGCTTCCCATATCTGCATAAGGCGCTGTCTTAACGCCGTCGAAAGTAATGCCGAGTTTGTTTTTGAAGAAGGACGCCATATTGGGTAATATGCTGAATACGCCAATGGAACCTGTGATGGTATTGGCATTGGCAAATACAGAATCTGCATTACAGGCGATATAATAACCGCCGGAAGCAGCTACATCACCCATACTTACGATAACGGGTTTTTCTTTCCTCGTGAGTGATACTTCGCGCCAGATCACGTCACTTGCCAGTGAACTGCCACCGGGAGAATTTACACGCAATACCACCGCTTTTACATCTTTGTCCAGGCGTACGCGCCTGAGTATCGTACGGAATGCATCGCTGCCCACCTGTTCGTTATCACCGTTGCCTGAAACAATATCACCATCTGCATAAATGACAGCGATCCTTTCGCTTCCTTTTTCCTGCCGGAATGACCTTGCTTTTGCGTAATCAGCAAAGGTTACAAAATTGATACGTGACCGTTCGCCCAGCTTTAAACGTCCGAGCCATTCCTTTTTGACCTCATCATCATACTTAAGGCCATCAACCAATCGATTACGCCATGCATCGTGTGCAGTTTGTATCGTACCATTTACCGCGAGTGCACGCAGTGTGGCAGTATCCAGTTTCCTGGTTTGTGCGGTAGATTCCAGGAAATTACTATACAGGTCGCCCAGCCATACTGCAGTCTGCAAACGATTGGGTTCTGTCATTTTTGTTTCGCGGAATGGTTCCGTAGCACTTTTGAATTTACCGGCATAAAATATCTGCGGTTGAATATCCAGTTTGTCAAGCGTACCCTTCAGGAACAAAAGGTCTGCTGAGAATCCGGACCAGTCAACGCCGCCCTGCGGATGGGTATACAATTTATTTGCGGCGTTGCCAACATAATATCCTTTCTGCGAAATGGTTTCACCATATGCCATCACAAATTTATGCCGCCTGAATGCCAGCACCGCTTTTCGTAGTTCTTCACTCGCGGCAAAACCATTGGGATTGCTGCCGCATAAAATATACATGCCCTTTATGGATGAGTCTGATACGGCATGCTTGATTAACCGTACCATATCGTACAATGTGGGCAGGTCATTTTCGGTACCATCGAACAATGCATTCACCGGGTTATCGTGCGGCTGTTCTTTAAAGCTGCTGGACAGATCGAGTACAAGTATGGCATTGCTGCCGATGAAAGGTTTATCGGTGGCGGTAACACTGGCTACCAAACCAATCAACAGGATTATTCCCAGGATGGCAAAAACAACCAGGGCCAGGAATGATGCGAAAAACGTCTTAAAAAAGGCCCTCATAATATTTTATTGATTGGTAATGAATTTAAAGATATTTGAAGCTGGCTATACTTCCAATTTATGAGCACAGCTTATTTACTGATAGGCGGTAACCTTGGCAACAGATCGGCGTACCTGCAGGATGCGAGGAACCGGATAGAAAAAGACTGCGGGCCTATCCGGCATTGTTCCGCTATCTACCAGACTGCGGCCTGGGGGCTCAAGGATCAACCCGATTTTTATAACCAGGCACTGGCTGTTGACACAAAACTGGATGCCGGGGATCTGATGAAGCAACTTTTACACATTGAAGAAACCATGGGCCGAACAAGGTTGGAAAAAATGGGACCGCGTATCATTGACCTGGATATTTTATTGATAGATGACCAGGTAATATCCTCTGCGTTATTAACATTACCGCACCCCGCACTCCCGGAGAGAAGGTTTGCGTTGCTGCCCCTCTGCGAAATTGCACCAGACCTTTTACATCCTGTTTTACATAAAACCATACAACAATTGCTGGCGGAATGCAGGGATGAGCTGGATGTGCAAAAAAAATCCGCTGTCACTGACTGATGGCGGTTAATTTTGACGGCTACCGGAATGATTCATGAAGCACCATTTTATAACTGTAGAGGGGAACATAGGCGTAGGCAAAACCACACTTACGCATTTGCTGGCCAAGCATTTCAATGCCAGGTTGATCCTTGAAGAATTTGCAGACAACCCATTTCTTCCCAAATTTTACGAAAATCCTGCGCAGTATGCTTTTCCGCTGGAACTGTTCTTTATGGCGGAAAGGTATAAACAGTTGAAAGATATGCTGCATACCAAGGATCTTTTCCAGAGTGTAACGATCTCCGATTACCTGTTCACCAAATGTCTTTTGTTTGCGAAAGTGAATCTTCCTGAGGAAGAATTCAGGTTATACCAGAAACTGTTTGACATTATACACCAGCAGTTATCTTTTCCCGATATACTGATTTACCTGCACGCTCCTGTGCAGAAACTACAGGCTAATATCAAGAAAAGGAACCGGGGTTACGAGCAGAATATAGGTGATGAGTATCTTTTCAATATACAGGAAACCTATACCAGTTATATCAAGCAGCACAATATCAAAACCATTTTCATTGATGCCAGCAATGCAGATTTCCTCGGCAACGAAAAACACCTGCAAATCGTTATCGAAGCACTTGATAAGGATTTTGAAGATGGACAGCATTATTTTAGTCTTCCGTGAGGAGGAATGGTGGTGGACGATTGGCGGTGGGCGATTGCCGATTGCCTGTTACTGGCAAAGGTTTACTGGTATCTGGTAACTCGAATTGGCAACTGCACAAACAACCATGACAACAACCCGCACCAAAAACGATCCTTTCGCCGCTATCCGCATTCCGGAATACCGGAACCTGCTGATGGGGAGGTTTTTATTTATTATGGGTTTGCGGATGATGGGCACACTCGTGGGATGGTGGGTATATGAATTAACCAATGAGCCTTTTGCCATCGGGCTGATTGGCCTGGCGGAAGTGATACCTGCGGTTTCACTTTCATTGTATGCGGGACATATTATTGATATCAGTGAGAAAAGAAAACTGTTGCTGAGGGGGGTGGCCCTTTATCTGGGTTGCGCACTTTTTCTGCTGGGACTTTCCACGCATTATACTGCTGAGCAATTCAGCAATTACTGGATCGTTTTTGCCATTTATATTGTCATATTTTTTACGGGCATTATCCGTGCATTTACCGGACCTACTTTTGGCGTGATGATCGGCTCCATCGTACCCAAAGAGGTTTTACAGAATGCCACCACCTGGAACCAGGGCACCTGGCTGTCTGCTTCCGTCACAGGACACGCAACCGTTGGCTTCCTGATAGCCGGCGTAGGCAATACGGGATCGTTACTGATTATTTCCATCCTGGTGATCAGCGGGTTTTTCTTTATGTACCAGCTAAAAACCAAACCTGCGTTGAATGAGCCGGGGGAGAAAAAAACGCTCGATAGTGTGAAAGAGGGATTGCAGTTTGTATTCCGGTCGAAAGAAGTTTTAGGCGCGCTGTCGCTTGATCTTTTTGCCGTACTGTTTGGCGGTGCGGTGGCGATGATACCGGTGTTTGCAAAGGACATACTGGCCGTGGGTCCTGTAGGATTTGGCTGGCTGAATGCGGCATCGGATATGGGTTCCATATTTATCATCATACTGCTTACGTTATTTCCCATGCGATCGAAGCAGGGAAAAAAACTGCTATTCGCCGTTGGTGGATTTGGCATTTGCATCATCGTTTTCGCGTTGTCTAAACTATTCTGGCTGTCTTTTGTTGTACTGTTACTTAGCGGAATACTGGATGGAATCAGTGTAGTGGTGCGAGGCACCATACTGCAGTTAAAAACACCGAGCCATATGCGGGGGCGTGTGATGAGTGTGAACTCTATGTTCATTAACAGCAGCAATGAGCTTGGCCAGTTTGAAAGTGGGGTGGCGGCCAAATTATTGGGAGTGGTTCCTTCTGTTGTTTTTGGTGGATGCATGACTTTGTTAGTTGTGGTGACCACCTGGTTTAAAGCGCCAGCGCTGCGAAAAATGGAATATTAATTTTCAGTACCTTTCCTCATCCCTTTCCTTAAAAACCAAAGTATGCATCGTCGTTCCTTTATCCGTAATACCGGTATGGCCGCCGGCCTGATGGCCCTTTCTCCTAAAGACATGTTCGCCGCCCTCTGGCAGCAGCCCGCTTTCAAAATAAAAATGTTGCGCGGCAATGTGGGCATTTTTACGGAACGAGGTGGCACCATTGGTTTTTACCAGGGGGAAGACGGGTATACGGTTGTGGACTCGCAGTTTCCGGATCAATCAAAACACCTGATTGACGAACTGAAAAAGCTAAATGACAAACCCATTGCCTACCTGATCAACACACACCACCATGGCGATCACACTGGCGGGAATATTTCCTTTAAAGACATAGCGCAGCATGTAGTAGGACATGAGAATTGTCTTGCCAATTATAAACGTGTTTCTGAGCAGGCTAAGACAGCAGATAAACAACTTTTCCAGGATATCACTTTTACCAAAACCTGGAAAAAGAAAACAGGTAAAGAACGTATCAGGGCGCATTACTTCGGGCCGGGCCATACCAATGGTGATGCGATCATCCACTTTGAAAATGCCAATATCGCGCATATGGGCGATCTGCTCTTTAACCAGCTTCCCCCTTATATAGACAGAAGTTCAGGAGCCAATATTGCCAATTGGATACAGATAATGCAGAAAGCCCGCAGGACGTTTGACAACGATACCCTGTTCATTTTTGGTCATTCAGCCGATCCGGAAAAAGTGACCGGCAGCCAGCAGGACCTGGTTGCATTCCAGGATTACCTCGAGAAATTAATGGCCTTTGTAGCGGCGGAGATCAAAGCGGGAAAAACAAAAGATGCGATCATCAAAGTAAAAGAAATACCCGGTATAAGCTGGAAGAACAGTGGCGCAGAAAGAAGTCTTACTGCAGCATATGAAGAGCTTACTTCACAATAGGCAAAAGCCTTTCCAGTACATGGTAAACGATGGGGCAGAATGTTGAATTTTTCAGCGTGATGGCCGGTCGTTTTAGTATCACATCTTCGTCGGTGTAAGGGAACCTATGGCAATCTGATGGCCTTGCATCGTAGATCCCGCAATAATTGTCTGCACCAAGAAATGGGCAGGGTTTTGTCTTCGCCACATAATCTCCCTCTGTATCCAAAACCAAATATGTTTCAATAAAATCCCCTTCTTTCATCCCCAGGTATTTACTGATGCGTTTGATATCAGGCGTTTTAAAACGGGGCGAATAGTTTTTACAGCAGTTGGCGCATTGCAGGCAATCGATCTTTTCAAAAGCTTCTTCATGGAGAACGGGTAGTTGTTTCAATACCTTGTTCTTATCCGCCCGCTGCAATAGTTGTTTGTACTGCTTCTGGTGTTCAGCGCTGCGTTTTTCCCACCCATCCATTTTTATTTCGTCCATGATATTGCCTCTAAGGGCGCAAATTAAGGGGTGAAAATTCAAAAGTCAAAACTCAAAATGGACAGGAATTGGGTAAATTCATCAAAATTGATCGCATTGAATTACATTAACCACTCACTTCTCACTATTCACTTTTCACTTTTGCCTTTTGCCTTTTGCCTTTTTACTTTTGACTTTAACTTCCCTACCAGCCTGATTAACAGTTTATTAACTCCTTTGTGGAACCTGCTTATTTTACCAGTCCGCCGCCTTACCTTTGCGGCGATTTACCAGTTCTGAACTCCAAACTCCACACATTCGTATGAATTTATTCGAGCAGCAATCCACAGAATTCCAGCGCAGGCATATTGGTCCAAACCCGGTTGATACAAAACGGATGCTTGAGACTATTGGGGCCGTTTCTATAGATGAATTGATCAGCAAAACGGTACCGGCATCTATCCGTATCAGGGAAAATCTGAAAGTACCGGCGGCGATCAGTGAATTTGAATATCTGACCGAATTAAAAAAAGTAGCTGCAAAAAATAAAGTATTTAAAAATTATATAGGGCAGGGCTACTATGGCACCATTACACCGAGTGTAATCCTCAGGAATATTTTTGAAAACCCGGGATGGTACACACAGTATACACCTTACCAGGCGGAGATCTCACAGGGACGTTTGGAGAGCCTGCTGAATTTCCAGACGATGGTTACGGACCTTACCGCTTTGCCGATTGCCAACGCTTCTTTACTGGATGAAGCCACTGCAGCCGCAGAAGCCATGGCCATGGTATTTCACCATGTAAATAAAACCGACGTTATCAGCAAACCAAAGTTGTTTGTTGACAATCATATTTTCCCGCAGACGATCGATGTATTGGTGACAAGGGCGCAGCCGATTGGCATTGAACTGGTGTATGGCGATTATAAGAGTGCCAAATTGGATAATACTTATTTTGGCGCGATTGTTCAGTACCCGAATGATAATGGTTCAGTGGAAGATTATCGTTCATTCATCGAATCGGTGCATGCGGTAGACGGATTGGTGATCATGGCCACCGACCTGCTGGCTCTGACGCTGTTAACGCCCCCGGGTGAACTGGGAGCAGATATAGCTGTAGGTTCTGCGCAACGTTTTGGCGTACCTATGGGATACGGCGGCCCGCATGCTGCATTTTTCGCAACGAAGGATGATTTCAAACGGGGTATGCCCGGGCGCCTGATCGGTGTAAGCATTGATGCACAGGGTAACCGTGCATTGCGGATGGCTTTACAGACAAGGGAGCAGCATATCAAGCGTGAAAAAGCCACTTCCAATATCTGTACCGCGCAGGCATTGCTGGCAAACATGGCAGCCATGTATGCAGTGTACCATGGTCCTGCGGGATTGAAAGAGATCGCTACCCGCATTCATACCCTAACCCAGGCAGTTGCACGGGGGTTGACCAAACTGGGTATCACGCAAACCAATACCGCTTTCTTTGATACCTTGAAAGTGACCGGTACGAATGCAGCCAACATACAAACGCTTGCGGAACAACACCAGAGCAACTTCCGCCTGTTTGCAGATGGAAGTATTGGTATCAGCCTGGATGAAACAACTTCCGTTGAAGATGTCAATACCATCATCCGCATTTTTGAATCAGCCACAGGAAAAAACACCGGTCACAAAATAGCCCTCAACGAACTCCAAACCCCAAACACCAAACTCCAAACCGGTTTAGAAAGGACGTCCACGTTCCTGACCCATCCTGTTTTCAACACCCATCACAGCGAAAGCCAGATGATGCGTTATATCAAGATGCTGGAGAACAAGGATCTTTCTTTGAATACAAGTATGATCAGCTTGGGCAGTTGCACCATGAAACTGAATGCGGCTACTGAAATGATACCCGTTAGCTGGCCTGAATTCGGGGGATTGCATCCCTTCGCACCGCTGTCGCAAACTGAGGGATACCAGCAGATCATTGACGAACTTAATCGTTTCCTCTGCGAGATCACTGGCTTTACGGCCTGCAGCCTGCAGCCCAACAGCGGGGCGCAGGGTGAATATGCCGGGTTACTCACGATCCGCGATTACCATGCAGAAAGAAATGAATCGCACCGCAATGTTGTATTAATACCCATCAGTGCACATGGAACCAATCCAGCCAGCGCTGTGATGGTAGGATTTAAAGTTGTGGTAGTGAAATGTGATGATGCAGGCAACATTGATGTGGCTGATCTGAAAGCGAAAGCTGAGCAATACAAAGATACCCTGGGTGCTTTGATGGTTACCTATCCATCTACCCACGGCGTGTTTGAAGAAACAATCAAGGATATCTGCCAGATCATTCATGCCAATGGCGGTTTGGTTTATATGGATGGCGCCAATATGAATGCACAGGTAGGTTTAACCAGCCCGGGTATGATTGGTGCGGATGTTTGTCACCTGAATCTCCACAAAACATTTTCCATCCCTCATGGTGGTGGCGGACCGGGTATGGGGCCGATATGTGTGAATGATAAGTTGAAAGCTTACCTCCCGGGACATGCTTCTATCGTGAATCGTGAATCGTCAGACGTGAGTAATAAAGCATCCAACCCTCACGACTCACGCCTCACGACTCACGGCGCAGTAAGTGCGGCGCCTTATGGGTCGGCGAGTATTTTGCTGATCAGTTACGCTTATATCAAGATGCTGGGAGCAGATGGGATACGGATGGCTACTGAATTCGCGATACTGAATGCGAATTATATGAAAGCCAGGCTGGAAAAACACTATAAGATTCTGTATACCGGGAGCAACGGAACCTGCGCGCATGAATTTATTGTTGACCTGCGTCCGTTTAAACAGTCGGCTGGTGTGGAAGCGGAAGATGTGGCCAAACGTTTGATTGATTATGGTTTTCATGCACCTACCATGAGTTTCCCGGTTCCGGGAACCATTATGATAGAGCCAACGGAGAGCGAGGACAAAGCAGAGCTTGATCGTTTTTGTGATGCACTGATAGCCATCTATGATGAGATCAAAGCGATTGAAAGCGGAAAACTGGATAAGGCAGATAACCCTTTAAAAAATGCACCGCATACCCAGGCAGTGGTTTGCGCAGATGAGTGGAAGCATCCTTATACGCGTAAAGAAGCAGCATTCCCATTGTACTATGTAACGTTAAATAAATTCTGGCCCTCAGTAGCAAGGGTAAATAATACACACGGCGACAGGAACCTGATCTGTACCTGCGAGCCTACTTCTGCGTATGCAGAAAACTAGTGTGAGGGTTTGTGTTGAATGTTGAATGTTGAATTTTAAATGTTGAATGCGTATTTCATTCAGCATTTAAAATTCACCATTCAACACAATACCAAGATTACCGCGCGCGTTTATACGCCGGCTCTCCTGTTTGCCTCAATTGATTTTCTAAAATTGCAATGATCTTTTCTTTGTCGCCGATCGTTGCCTCTAATTTTTCTATTTGTTTATTGAGCAGTTTGATCACATCATCCTTGGAGGTAAAATAAATATGCTGCTCTTCATTCAGCTCTGAATGTTTCTTTTCTGTACGGTTGCCGGGTGGGGAGAGTAACATCGTTCCTTTTCCCGTTACCAGCCATACAAGACTGAGGTCGGGATATTTTTCCTTGATGCGCTCAAGGATATCCGATCCTATGGCGCCTTTGCCTTTTAACTGTTTACCAAGATAGCCATTGGATAGCTCGCAATTGTGTTCAAATGCATAGGGCGTTACACGGTAATAGGCCAGGTATTGGTGGAGGCGGTCGACAAGTCGCATTAGGTATAAATACGTTAGAAAATAGGGTAATAATTATTCAGTAATTCATAGACCAAATGGTAATATTGTAGTCAAATCAGCTATTACGAAATAAATAGTAAACCTTAAACCGTGCAATACGGTTTATACCTGATCTGCCGGATTTTTTAACGGGCGTACATAACGCGGGCAGATAGAACGCAAACACCTGTATCGTAAAGCAAGGCCCATTTAATTACAGGTTATGCCATTACAGAAACAGGTTCCGGTATTCTATTCCTTAAGCCCTGAAGAGGTCAGCAACCCGAAGCTCGTGCTGGCGGAACTTTTTGATTTTGCCGATATGGATGACGCAAGGCAATTGCTGTGGCAATGGTTAAAAGTGACCGTGACGGGTACTTTCCATAAAGAACTCAGTTCATCAGAGAAAGCGGCGATCATTGATTTCTATGAGAAGTTGGAAAAACTGATCGAGGCGGCTTACCTTATGCAAACCAAAAGGCAAAAGCCGCCCGCCAAAAAGCCAATCGCTAACCGCTGATGGCTAAAAGCTCTCCAGATCTCAGCCCTATTGGTTATATTTATTGGCTTGTGTTTTTAACCAGTGAACAGATCCCGAATGGCGGGGTAATTGATTTACCAGAACAACACGTTATATTTAATACCTAAATTCTTTCGCATGGACCAGCAGATCATCAACCTGTACGATGAGTATACGCACAAACCCTTATCAAGGGAAGTATTTCTCAAACGGCTGGCAATACTTACTGGGAGTACGGCACTGGCTATGTCGGTATTACCGATGCTTGAAGGCAACTACGCCAAAGCGGCCACTGTTCAAACGCAGGACGATGATATCGAGACAGAGACCATCCTCTACGATTCAAATGGTGTGTCTATGCAGGCATATACCGCAAAGCCTAAAAAAGGCATCAATCTTCCGGCCACACTGGTGATTCATGAGAACCGGGGGTTGAATGAACATATCAAAGATGTAACACGCCGCGCGGCCAAAGCGGGTTTCCTGGCTATGGCGCCGGATGCATTATCTGAATCCGGTGGCACACCTGCCAATGAGGACGAGGCACGTAAACTGATCGGGGAACTTGATAAGGCGAAAAACCTTACCAATTTTATAAAATCGGCAGAATATTTACGTACGCGCAAAGATGGTAACAAACATATCGGCGCTATTGGTTTTTGCTGGGGAGGCGCTATGGCCAACCAGCTCGCCGTAAATATGCCCACGTTGAACGCAGCAGTTGCTTTTTATGGTGCACAGCCAAATGCGGCGGATGTTCCAAAGATCAAAGCAGCGGTACAACTGCATTATGGTGGACTGGATGAAAGGATCAATGCAGGTATTCCGGCGTATGAAGAAGCGCTGAAAAAAGCAGGCGTGAAATACGAATTATATATATACCCTGGCGTTAACCACGCCTTTCATAATGATACTTCCGCTGCACGTTATAATGTGGAAGCAGCTTTGCTTGCCTGGAAACGGACAACAGATTTTCTTGCTGCCAACTTGAAATGATTTTTTGCCACAGATTTCATAGATTACCACAGAAAAAAATCTGTGAAAATCTGTGGCGATTTTTTTACGCTAATGAATAGCCACTTACAAATCTTTATCGCCTTTTTAATGGGCTGCAGTTTCCACTTCAGCGGGAATGCCCAAATTAAATCAGATCCCTGGCTGAAGGAGCTGCTTTACAGCAAAGCTTCTCCCCTGCTACAAAAAGTGCTGAACCATCCTGATAGTTTTCAATACCAGGTAATCTATACACAGATCAACCGTGACAAACGGAACAGACCTTCCTTCAAACATTTCTACCTCAACGTAGACAAGGGGCGATACTTCAATCCCGCGTCTACCGTAAAGCTTCCTGCTGCACTGGTTGCTTTAGAAAAACTGCATGCATTAAAAAGCAAAGGCATTGATAAGTTTACGGCAATGCTAACCGACAGCAGTTACAGCGCACAAACGGTTGTATCAAAAGATACAACTGCTACAAACGGTTATCCGTCTATCGCTCATTACATAAAAAAGATCTTCCTCGTCAGCGATAACGATGCCTACAACCGCCTGTATGAATTCACGGGGCAGCGACTGTTGAATGAAAGCCTCTGGAAAAAAGGGTACACGAATAGCCGCATCGTTCGCAGGTTTGTAACAATGACAGAGGAAGAGAACCGGCATACCAACGCCATCCGGTTCGTGAAAGAAGGGAATATACTTTACCAACAACCCGGGGAATTTAATACGCTTGTTTTCGATTACAGCAAACAGGAGCTGGTAGGCAATGCACATTTTAACCGATATGATTCCCTTATCAGGTCACCGATGGATTTTACGCGGCATAATAAACTTCCGCTTGAGGACCTGCAGCAAATGGTACAATCGGTCCTGTTTCCCGGATCTGTGCCGGTGAAACAACGTTTTAACCTGGGTAAAGAGGACCGGGCCTTTCTGTTACAGTATATGTCGCAGCTACCTTCCGAAAGTCGCTATCCCCGTTATGACTCAACTGATTTTTTTGATAGTTATACCAAATTCTTTCTGTATAAATCGGGCAAACTGAAACCACCAGCGCATATCCGCATCTTCAATAAACCTGGCTGGTCATATGGATACCTAACAGATGCAGCTTATATCGTCGACCTCAAAAACAATATCGAATTCATGTTAAGCGCGAATATTTATGTAAATCGTGATGGGATATTGAATGATGATACATACGAATACACTGAGACCGGCTACCCTTTCTTCAAAGAAATCGGGGAAATCATTTTCAATTTTGAATCGGGAAGAAAACGTGCTCGCAAGCCTGATTTAACGGAGTTCAGGGATATCAGGTATGGGGAGCATTAGTGGATCCGGATTTTTTGTTCCGCCCCCGGATTCCTATTGGCTCCTGTTTTACGCATTCAGCCTTCCCATCATATTCTCCGGATACCTCATCCCTGATGCTGCCCCTTTTGGAAAAACCGAATCAATAGCAGTTAATTCGTCTGCGCTGAGTTTTACATTCATCGACCCTACATTCTCTTCGAGGTATTTAATGCGCTTGGTACCCGGTATCGGGAAAATATGATCTCCCTGTGCCAATACCCAGGCAATGGCCAACTGTGAGGCAGTACAGTTTTTTTCGGCAGCCAGCAGTTCCATTTTTTTAACGAGTTCGAGGTTCCTGTTGAAATTATCTCCCTGGTAGCGTGGAGACATGCGGCGATAGTCTGTCGCTTCAAGGTCCTCAAACCTGCGGATCTGCCCGCTGAGAAAACCGCGGCCCAAGGGGCTATAGGCAACAAATGCGATACTGAGTTCTTTACAGGTTTCCAGCATGCCATCTTCAGGTTCCCTTGACCATAATGAATATTCACTCTGTACGGCGCTGACAGGAAAAACCGCATGCGCTTTCCGTAAAGTGGCAGTGGATACCTCACTGAGGCCTATTGCGCGAACCTTTCCCTGTTTTACCAGCTTTCCCATCGCTTCAACAGTCTCTTCTATGGGCGTATCGGGCGAAACACGATGCAGGTAATAAAGGTCAATCACATCAATACCCAAACGTTGCAGGCTTGCCTCGCAGGCTGATTGAACATAGGCCGGATCAGCTTTGAAACCTCTTTTCATGGGATCCGCAGGATCACGCAAGATGCCAAACTTTGTTGCCAGTGTTACTTTGTCACGGATACCCTTCAATGCTTTCCCTACCAGCACTTCATTCAGGAAGGGACCATATACGTCGGCGGTATCCCAGAAGTTTATACCGAGTTCCAGGGCGCGATGCATTACGCGCATACTTTCTGCATCGTCGGCCGATCCATAAAAATCGCTCATGCCCATGCAACCCAGCCCAAGCTGAGATGCGTGCAGTCCCTGTGATCCCAATGCCTGAAGTACCATACGTTATTTTTTTATGAAGTTCGGCAAAAAAAGCGGCGCTTTGGCAGGCTGGCGGGAGATTTACACCCATGACTAGCGGGGGCGGTTAGATTTTTTTTTAACATGCTTCAACCAAATGGTGCGACATTTGTTCTTTCCACCTAGTTAGCAGAAGATAAATTCTAAACACAAAGATTATGATAGCAACCAACGCTTATGCGGCACAAACGCCAACCACGCCACTGACCCCTTTTCATTTTGAAAGAAGAGATCCCGGTGCAAACGATGTACAGATTGAAATTCTGTATTGCGGTGTTTGCCATTCTGATATTCACCAGGTGCGCGATGAATGGGGCGGCTCCATTTATCCGATGGTTCCCGGTCATGAAATTGTTGGCCGTGTAACCAATGTTGGCGGCAATGTAAAAAAATTCAAAGTAGGCGATCTTGCAGGTGTGGGTTGTTTCGTAGATTCCTGCCGAACCTGCCCTAACTGCGAGGCAGGCATTGAACAGTACTGCGAACAGGGTATGGTGGGTACATACAATGGGCGTGAAAGAGAAACCAACCTGCCTACCTATGGAGGATATTCTACGCAGATAGTGGTGGATGAACAATATACCCTAACCATTTCTCCCAAACTGGCGCTGGAAGGCGTTGCTCCTCTGCTATGCGCGGGCATTACCACCTATTCTCCGCTGCGCCACCTGAAAGTGGGTAAAGGACACCGTGTGGGTGTATTGGGACTGGGCGGATTGGGACATATGGGCGTAAAATTTGCCGCGGCATTCGGTGCAGAAGTGACCATGCTGAGCACATCTCCCTCCAAAGAAGCTGATGCTAAAAGATTGGGGGCTCACCATTTCCTGCTCACGTCTGATAAGACTGCAATGGCAGCCAAGAATAATTATTTCGATTTTATCCTTAATACCGTGTCTGCGCAACACGAGTATGGCACTTACCTCGACCTGCTGCGAACCGATGGCACGATGATCGTTGTTGGCGTTCCCCCGCAGCCATCAGCCGTACCAGCGTTTAACCTGATCATGAAGCGAAGGAGCATCATCGGTTCATTGATCGGCGGGATCAAAGAAACCCAGGAAATGCTTGACTTCTGTGCGGAACACAATATTGTTTCAGATGTGGAAGTGATCAAAATTCAGGAGATCAATGAAGCGTATGAAAAAGTGATTAAGGGTGATGTAAGGTATAGGTTTGTGATAGATATTTCGTCGTTGAGAAAATAGCTGCGAGCTACGAGCTGCGAGCGAGCTGTTGCCGGTTGCCTGTAACTGGAAACTGGAAACCGGCAATTTTTTATACGCCAAACTGCCGGAGGTGATGGTCAAAATGTTTCCATAGACTTGTACCCCATTCTGTGGTAGTTAGTTTACCAAAGAATGGATGCGGGCCTTTCGTAATGCCATCGGGGCCGGCTGACTGGAAACGATTGAGCAGTGTTTTTAATTTTTGTTTCTCTGTTTCAAAATCACGAGTGTCCCTGCGTATAAATGAAGGATCTGTCGGCAGGTTTCGAGGGAAGGGTTTTTCGCTGAATAATTTTTTTTTGGCTATCCGCCCGAATAACAGGCCGATCAATCCTTGTTTTAGCTTTTTATCCCCCAACCCAATCTCTACCGGTGCTTGTAAATGAGACAACATCTGGGCCGCAGTCATTTTGCCCCATAATGCCTTTGAATCGGGGCTGAGGTTGTCAATACGGGCGTGTAATTCAGCCAGATAGGCGCTATTGAATATATCTTTCATAATTATTATTTAACATGAAAAAATAGAGATAACATTCCTGAAATGCAAGCAGCCGCTGCGTTATTTTTTGAAGCGCAAACGCCGGCCCTGCCTGCGGGCCGCAGTATCCCTCCATACCCCAACTTGCAGTTGCAGCGGACCTGTTAATTACCTTACCTTCGCAAAAAAGAAATAACATGGGTGTAGCCGATCAATTAGCGCAGTTGAAAACAGAAAAAGCCAATGCGAATCTTGCAGCCGGCCAGGAATTTTTAGCAGCCAATAAAAAC
>JANPIE010000147.1:0-6374 GCA_031424835.1 Chitinophagaceae bacterium | reverse complement strand
CACTATTTTTGAAGTGCCCGCATTCAACACCATATTCGTTGAACTGTTGATACCCCACGCGCCTCCTGAAAGATGATTCACAGTAAACACTGTTGAACCCAGTGTCAATGAACGGGAAAGACTGCCCGATGAGGTGAATGTGTAGGCGGTTACAGCATAGTTATTCGTGTTCCAGCTTCCAGCCGTTAGTGTGATACCCGTGCCCGACTTAAGATCGCTCTGTAAACTCCAGCCCCCACCTACACCATTGAACGTTATCGCACCATTGAATTGTTTATTGAATGTGCTGATATTGTGACCCGTAGTTGTGGCCACAAAATTCAAGGGGCCCCCAAAACTCAGGTTCATGGAAGGAGACAGGATAAAAGATCCGGAAACATTCAACGTATTGTTGCAGGTGAATGCAGGCGTATTCGTAACACCTGTCCAGTCCATATTCACCACGCTGGCGGTGAGTACATTCATCACTACGGTCTGGCCCGTTCCCGTAAATGAATTTGCATCAAAGTATACATTGTCAAGTGCTGTGGGAGGACAACCCGCAGGCACACCTCCGCTCGTAAGTGACCAATGGTTACCATCATCCCAGTTACCGCCATTACCTATCCAGTACAGGTTACGCGCAGTAAGTGTGTTGATCGTAAAACCGCTATTGTTACCCGCATTGATCGCATTGTTGGCAACAAAAGTTGCACCACCCAATGCCTTGATATCTTTCAGGCTCACATAATTTAATACCAGCGAACCGCTTGCCTGGTTCAGGGTGGCCTGCACGCCCGCAGAACTCGATTGCAATGTCATCAACCCATTACAGGTACCTGAGCCCGAAAGTATATTTACCGTCTGTGTACTGTTGGCGCCAAATGTATTGCTTGAGCCGGGGGAAAGCGTAAGAATGTTATACGTATTGTTTCCGGATATAAAACCATTGCCTCCTACCGTTACATTATTATAAGTACTGTTGCCACTGATGGTACCATTTTTCGCAAATGTTACATTATTGAATACCGCATTCGTTGAAATAGAGCCATGCGAAGCAAAACTAATATCATGAAACCCTGTGCCGCCACTGAGCTGGCCATTGTTTGATAGTGGACCGGTAAAGCTTACATCGTAATAAACAAAGTTGCCCCCGGTAAATCCCGGTGACCATCCAGCATTATTATCCGCCAACACTATTTTTGAAGTGCCCGCATTCAACACCATATTCGTTGAACTGTTGATACCCCACGCGCCTCCTGAAAGATGATTCACAGTAAACACTGTTGAACCCAGCGTCAATGAACGGGAAAGACTGCCCGATGAGGTGAATGTGTAGGCGGTTACAGCATAGTTATTCGTGTTCCAGCTTCCAGCCGTTAGTGTGATACCCGTGCCCGACTTAAGATCGCTCTGCAAACTCCAGCCCCCACCTACACCATTGAACGTTATCGCACCATTGAACTGTTTATTGAATGTGCTGATATTGTGACCCGTAGTTGTGGCCACAAAATTCAATGGGCCCCCAAAACTCAGGTTCATGGCAGGAGACAGGATAAAAGATCCGGAAACATTCATCGTATTGTTACAAACGAATGTGGGCATATTTGCAACGCCTGTCCAGTCCATGCTGAGCATGGACACAGTCAATACATCCACCGTTACTGTTTTACCTCCCGACGTAAATGAATTGGCGTCAAAATGTACATTGTCTACAGACTGCGGTATCTGCAGGTAGAAAGTATTACCACCCGACGAGGTGGCCCAATGGTTGGCAAAATCCGACCAGTTACCACTGCCACCTACCCAATAATATTCATTGGCGGAAGCAGAAAGGCCGGTAAGCAAACACACAAATAACAATACACTCCGGTACAATTTGGTAAAATTAGACGTTTTCATAAGCGGTGTTTGGTAAGTAACAGGTTGAGTTAATTTAATATTGGAACAATGGACAACCGAACCGAGAACAGGGAATCATGGAAGTATGAATAAAAAAAGAACTTTGACTTTTTTTTGGGGTGACCGCCGCATACATTGGTACATTACGCATAGCAGGTATTATTGTTTTTTTGTTGGTGCCTTACGGGCAGGTACAAACTAATTTTATCCGTTCACTGTACGCGAACGGCGTTTGGGATCGTTGAATTTGATTACTGGAAAATGTGTGGGATATTGGGATCAGAGGGAAATGATCCTGCATTGCAAAATCTAATACCTTCATTATCACTGTAAAAATAGCAGTGTTGAAAAGGCTAGTCAATAGTGCAAATGCACTAATTTACCGGCGGGTACCGTTTACCATGCAAACTGTGTCCATACCTTTTGGATAGCCGGTTCAAGCTAACACCATGCCAAAACTCTTCATTACAGCGCTGCTTTGTTTGGCCTGCTGCATGGCAAAGGCGCAGGATAATGCAAGGTTTACATCATATAGCGTAGATGACGGCTTGCCGCAAAGTAGTATTTACGATGTGGGGCAGGACAGCAATGGTTTTATCTGGATAGGTACTGCCGGTGGACTATGCCGTTTCGATGGCTATCAATTCAAGACCTATTTGATGGCTCCCCAGGATCCGCATGCCATTACGGGCTACAAAGAATTTCGCTTTTACAACGACAGGAGCGGCAGATTATGGATCGTACATTTCAATGGCATCAGCATTTACAATGAAATGACCGACGATTTTACCAATGTCCTGACCTATGCACCAAGAAATGTTGTGATGGCAGAGAATCATTTTTATGGGGAGGACGAGGGTTTTATCTGGGTGGGTCTATGCAGCTACGGAATTGTAAAGGTGGATAAGCATACACTGCGGGTTCACAATACGCCTCTGACAAAAACTTTGCATAGGCCAGGTAACAATGTTGGCTATCATGGGTTCCTGCAAAAAGGGAAACTATGGATCGTGGACAATAACGAATCTGCCACGCCTGTTTTCTTTCGCTATGATACCAAAACCGGGGGGATGGATACCCTGCAGATTCCTATTGTTGATATCATTAACCTGAATGATTCGGAGGCGCTGGGCCTGACGCATTCTACGGTTGTCGTAATCAATAAAGAAACGCTTTCACAAAAACACATCCCGCTCACCCCTAATGGCAGCGTGCATAATGTAATGCATATGTACCGGGCGCCCGACAACAAGGTAATATTGAGTTCCTCCACACAGGGGCTTTTTTATGTGGATGCCAAAGCGGGAAAAACAACCCGCCATATCGCTTTGTACGATGTTGAAAACAAAAACGCTTTCCTAACTGCGAAATGCGCCTTTACGGACCGTTCGGGCAACACATGGGTGGGTACGCAGGGTGATGGGTTATTCAAGATGAGTTACCCATATAAAAATTTTCGCTGGTACCGCTCACCGCTGGCGGGTAGCAACAATGTGTTTGGTATTGCTGTAGACAGTACTGACCTTTATGTGGGTATACTGGCACACGGTATTACCATTTTTTCGCATGGCGGTGGCTTTAGGAAAAATATTACGCTGAATAAAGGATTGGCCACTGCCCTCAACAGTGTCTATACCATTTCCCCACTTAAAAAAGATAAACTTATTGCGTTAGCCACCAGCGCAAAGGACAATGGGCGCCATATTCCGTTTATCTATACCAAATCAACGGGCACATTCCAACTTCCAGGTAAAGAAGTTCGGAAACTATACGCAGACTTGTGGGGCCGCGGCAACCTCAGGCATTTTATTTTTCCTGACAAAGCCGGCAACTTTATCACCAATGTGGGCGAATACCTCGTGGCGTTAACTGCTTGTGATAACAAACCGATCTGCGGAAAAGTACTAAACCGCTTTACAGGTGAATCTCTTACTTCCGGCTTTTGTGATCGCAATGGGAATTTATGGGTGGGCAGCTTCAGCGGTATTTTTTTTAACGGCGGATCCGGCTGGAAACGGATTGAGCTGCCGAAGAACAAAGAGATAAAAAATATCAGCCAGGATCCCGACGGCAATATCTGGATGGGGTCCAATGATGAAGTGATAGTCCTCAATAAAAATCATAAAGTGATCAGCAGCTATACTGTCGATAATGGATTGGTGGATGCCCACTTATATGCATTACTTAAGGATCAGGATGGAAACATGTGGTTAAGTCACAATAAAGGCTTAAGCGTTTTCCGGTGGCGCGAAAAGAAATTTGAACATTTTGGAAAAGAAGATGGCCTTCAGTCTTCCGAATTTAATATCAGTTCCTGTGCCCAATCGGCAGATGGTGAATTGTTCTTCGGCGGCATCAATGGAGTTACCGCATTTTACCCTCGGGAGATTTTACACAACCCGAATGCGCCCCGTGTAATGATTACCGGCATTAAATTATTTGAGGAACCTTATATAACTGATACAGCTTACTGGAAAATCCGGAATATACAACTACCCTATACGGAAAACAGCATAAGCTTTGAGTTTGCATTGCCAGAGTTTACAAATACACCCCGCAACAGATACCAGTTTAGCATGGAAGGTGTGGACGCAGTCTGGATAGATGCAGGTGACAGACGTTTTGCCCGCTACGCGGGTCTGCGCCCGGGAAATTATACTTTCAAAGTAAAAGGGGCCAACAATGATGGTATATGGGGTGCAGCCACCGCTATACAAATTATCATTGTTCCGCCTTTCTGGCAAACTACCTGGTTTACCGCACTGGTGATCGTTACGTTCCTGATATTATCCGTAGGTGTTGGAATATTTATTCAAAAGCTGCGCCAGCGCAAGGCAATAAGGGCTATGGAACTTCAACACCGGATACAGGTGGAGCGCGAAAGGATCTCGCGTGACCTTCATGATAATGTAGGCACACAACTAAGCCTTATCAGCAAAAACATTGAAGGAGTGATCGCGCCTCTGGAAAATATTTCTGACGGCGATAGGATAAAAAACTTAAAAAATATCAGCCAGACATCAAAAGAAGTAATTTTTACGCTCCGGGAAACCATCTGGGCCCTGAATCGCGAAGAAATATCACTGGAAGAGCTCTCGGACAAACTAAAATCTTTCACACAGAAACTTTTTGAGATCAACCGGGATTGCCGACTTCAGTATTCTGAAGAAATCGGAAATGATGCGGTTGTATTAGGCCCTTCGGAAGCAATTCACCTATTTCGAATCTGCCAGGAGGCTATCACCAATTCACTTAAATATGCCAATGCCACTACTATGGAGATCAATATCAGCGCAAAAGGGCCAAGATACCGGATTGTAATCAGCGACAACGGGGTTGGATTTGATCAGGTCCATTCCAGCACCCATGCGCATTACGGGCTGGATAACATGAAATACCGTTCAGAGGAAATTGACTGCAATTTTTCAATCGAATCTGATGAGGGTAAAGGCACCACCATTAGCATCCAAAAGCGATAGTGCAGTTGCGCTATTGCTAGTTTGTCACTAAATGAATAGTTTTACTACCATGCGTTACCGGATAGCCATCACTGACGATAAACCCAATGTCATTGCCGCGCTTGCGAAAGAACTGATCTACTCAGGCCAGGTGGACGTAGTCTTTACCGCCGACAACGGAGCAGATTTCCTGGAAAAATTACATACACTTCCTGAACACAGGCATCCGCAGGTGGTATTGATGGATATAGATATGCCTGTAATGAATGGAATAGAAACCGTACGAAACAGCAGCAATCTTTACCCGCATCTGCAGTACATCATGCTCACAGTTTTTGATGATGATGACAAACTTTTTGATGCATTGCGCGCTGGAGCGCATGGTTACCTCCTGAAGGAAGAGCGTGCCGACGCAATTCTTCGCGCCATTGAAGAGGTCATTGAAAAAAAAGGTGCACCTATGTCACCGCGCATTGCGAGAAAAACACTGAACCTGTTATTGAAAGAACAGGAAAATCCCTCGCCCGATGTAGAGATCAATAAGTCAGGGCTGTCAGAACGCGAGATAGAAATACTGAAGAACATGGTAGCAGGTCTTGATTATAAACAAATAGGTGAAAAGCTTTTTATCAGTCCCAACACCGTACGCAATCACATTACGAAAATTTACGAGAAGCTTCATATTACTTCCAAAACCCAGGCAGTAAAACTCGCCATCAAAAACAGATGGATCTGAGTCTTTAACGCAGCAAGAACATCTGCCCCTGATAAAAAATCCCGCCGATTCAAAAGCTGACATAGTTTCCTTTTTTTACGGAAAGCCGTAAAGAAATATGGGAATCATGTAACTATACATGACATTATATCAGCCTCAGCTTTCACCTACGATGTATTCAGCGGCAATGTGCATAAATTTTATAAATCTGCCTGCTCACTGAGGGGATGTGCATAAGTAAACCTTTTATAAAGCAGCATTCTCATCCATTTACTTATCTATTATTGTATCAAATCCTGATATATGGAACCAGAAATGAT
>JANPIE010000146.1:0-10101 GCA_031424835.1 Chitinophagaceae bacterium | reverse complement strand
TTCCTGTCCTTTAAACGGATCCCTTCAATCGAATTGTCATTCAGGTTCACATGCGTTACCTCCACATTGGGATGGTTGCGTACCGCTTCCGGGTCCACACCAAAACCATGGTTCTGGGTAGTGATCTCGCAAAGACCGGTAATGATATTTTTAACCGGGTGATTCAAACCTCTGTGACCATGGTGCATTTTAAAGGTGGGGATATCATTCGCAAGCGCCAGTAACTGGTGACCCAGGCAAATCCCGAACAAGGGCTTGTTCTCTTTCAAGATTTCTTTCAGGGTATCTATCGCATAAGGCATGGCCGCAGGATCACCGGGGCCATTGGAGATAAAATACCCGTTGGGATTGAATTCCTTTAACCTGCTGATCGGCGTTTTTGCAGGATGTACCCTTACATGTGCCCCTCTTGATACCAGGCATTCTAGTATATGCTTCTTCACACCAAAATCAAGAACTGCCACCTTAAGGGGTGCATTGGCATCGCCTAATTCATATTCGGTATCTGTGCTTACGGTGCTCGCCAATTCAAGCCCATCCATATCAGGCACTTTGGCAAGCTCTGCGGCCAGTTGTGCCACATCAGTGATATCAGTAGATATAATGCAGTTCATGGCCCCTTTCGTTCTGATATGCGCAACCAGGGCCCGGGTATCAATACCTTCAATGGCCACGATGTTATTTGTAACGAGGTAGTCATGCAGGTTTCCCACAGCCTGTATGCGGCTGAACTGCTCTTCCAGGTTACGGCAGATAAGGCCGCGGATCTTCACACCATCACTTTCCACGTCGGCATCTTTTACGCCATAGTTTCCTACATGTACATTGTTCATGATGAGAACCTGGCCCGCATAGCTGGGATCCGTAAATACTTCCTGGTAGCCCGTCATACCGGTATTAAAACAGATCTCTCCGGTGGTGGTTCCTGTTTTTCCGAAAGACTGTCCGTAAAAAACATGTCCGTCGGCTAACAATAAGATGGCGGGTATACTGGGTTGGGTCATGGTCTGTGTGTTTTCGAATGCAAAAAAAGTTCATCCTTGCTAAAATCCAACATAATTTTTCTCACACTATGCGGTACATGAAAAAAGGCAAAACCTGTTCCGGTTTTGCCTTTATATAAAGTTAGTAGCTTCATTCGCTTATTCCGCGCCTTTTTCTTCTGCTTTGGGTGAGGCTTCTTCCACCGGTGCTTCTGCTACAGGAGCGGCAGTATCCGTGTCTGCAGCTTTTTTAGGAGCGCGGCCACGACGTGTTTTCTTAGCGGGTTCAGCGGCTTTTTCAACACCCTTACCATAGATCTCGTTAAAGTCTACCAGTTCTATCATCGCTTTCTCAGCATTGTCACCCGGACGGATGCCTAATTTGATGATACGGGTATAACCACCCGGACGGGCAGCAACTTTAGGACCCACTACCGTGAAAAGTTCCTTTACTGCTGCTTTGTCCTGCAGTTCAGCAAATACCAGGCGGTGGTTGTGACTGATGCTAAGCGCGTTTTCGTTTTTCTTCGTTTTAGTGATCAAAGGTTCAACGTATGTTCTCAGTGCTTTGGCTTTTGCCAAAGTGGTAACGATCCGTTTGTAAGTGATCAGCTGGCTTGCAAGGTTCTGTAATAAAGCAACCCTATGTGCTTTCTTACGACCCAGGTTGTTGATTTTGTCTCCGTGACGCATGACTTTGTGTTTTTAGTATTCTGCACCGTGTCAGGAATTGCAGAATTTGTTTGAAAAGCAGCTGTTAGCCGTTAGCTATTAGCTGTTAGCAGGATCTGCTAATAGCTAACAGCTAAAAGCTAACCGCTTAGTTATCTAAATTGTCTAATCCAAGTTTGTTAAGATCCATTCCAAAGCTCAACCCTCTTTCAGTGAGAACCTGCTCAATTTCAGAGAGTGATTTCTGGCCGAAGTTGCGGAACTTCATCAGGTCTTCCTGCTCGTACTGTACCAGTTCGCTCAGGCTATTGATTTTTGCTGCTTTTAAGCAGTTGAACGCACGAACTGACAGATCAAGATCTTCCAGTGGTGTTTTCAATACTTTGCGCAGTTGCAGTACATGCTCATCAACAACATCTTCTTTCTTGTCTTCTTTGTTATCGAAGGTGATGTTCTCATCAGTGATGATCATCAGGTGCTGGATCAGGATACGTGAAGCCTGCTTAACAGCATCTTCCGGATGGATGGTTCCATCTGTAGCAACATCCAGTACCAGTTTCTCGTAATCCGTTCTTTGCTCCACACGGTAGTTCTCAATTGCGTATTTCACGTTCTTGATAGGCGTATGGATAGAATCGATAGCGATATAACCGAATACAGCATCTTTAATTTTGTTCTCTTCTGCAGGGATATAACCACGGCCCTTGGCGATCGATAATTCGATATCCAATTTAGCAGTAGTATCCATGGTGCAGATTACAAGTTCCGGGTTCATCACCTGGAAGTTTTGTGAAAGTTCACCGATCATACCTGCGTTAAATTCAGTTTTGCCTTTAATAGACAAAGTGATCTTTTCGTTAGGTACATCGTGCTCAACATTCTTCTTAAAACGCACCTGCTTAAGGTTCAGGATAATTTCGGTAACGTCTTCTGTTACACCTTTGATCGTAGCGAACTCATGGTCCACTCCTTCTACCTTGATACCTACGATAGCAAAACCTTCCAGAGAGCTCAATAATACCCTGCGTAAAGCATTACCAATGGTCAGACCGAAGCCTGGCTCTAAAGGACGGAATTCAAATTGACCTTCGAAATCATTTGCTTTTTGTAAAACGATTTTGTCTGGTTTCTGAAAGCTTAATATGGCCATATTAAAACTTGTTTTTTACTTGTTTGTCTCGACGCCCACAAGAGGCGCAAAGGAAAATTGTGATCGTGAGTCGTGAAACGTCAATCGTGAATAGGTTGTACTCACGTCTGACGACTCACGCTTCACGTTATTTAGAATACAACTCCACGATGAGCTGCTCTTTGATATTTTCCGGAACACTTTCCCTTTCAGGATACGTGATGAAAGTTCCTTTTTTCTCTCCCTCGTTCCAGTCAAGCCAGCTGAACTTAGGGTTTTTACCACGGCTCTTGCTGGTTAAAGCTGAGTTATCAGCACTTTTTGGCTTATAAGTGATGATATCACCGGGCTGACACTGGTAAGAAGGGATGTTCATGGTTTCGCCATTCACAGTAATGTGCTTGTGGTTAACCAACTGCCTTGCTTCCGGACGGCTGGCTGTTAAACCCAAACGGTATACAGTGTTGTCCAGGCGCGCTTCCAGCAATTTGATCAGGTTTTCACCGGTAACACCTTTTAAGCGTTGTGCTTCTTCAAAAGTTTTACGGAACTGGCGCTCAAGTACACCATAGGTATACTTGGCTTTTTGTTTTTCCCTTAACTGCAGGGCGTATTCACCTAAGGTCTTACGCTTACGTGCCGCACCATGCTGGCCGGGAGGGTTGCTGTTCTTACCCAACCACTTGCCATTGCCCAGAATGGGCTCTCCGAAGATTCTTGAAATTTTGGTCTTAGGACCTGTGTAACGTGCCATTTTTGTTTGTTTGCGATTTTTTAATGTCGATGCAGCATCAGTAAAAATCTAAAATCAATGCTACACCCTATGTTAAGTACTAATTACGAAGTACGAAGTACGAAGCTGAACTAGGTTCGTACTTCGTACTTCGTATTTCGTACTTAATTAAACTCTACGTTGTTTCGGTGGTCTGCAGCCGTTATGTGGTAAAGGCGTTACATCTTTGATAGAGATAACTTCGATACCTGACTGTGATATGGAACGGATAGAACTTTCACGTCCTGATCCCGGGCCCTTAACAAAAACTTCAACACGCTTCAGACCTGCATCGAGTGCCACTTTAGCAGCATCGGCAGCAGCCATCTGTGCGGCATAAGGTGTGTTCTTTTTAGAACCCTTGAAGCCCATTTTACCTGCGCTGCTCCAGCTGATAACCTGGCCGGCCTTATTGGTAAAACTGATAATAATGTTGTTGAAAGTTGCCGAGATACGCACTTCACCCGCCGCATCTACTTTTACAATCCTTTTTTTGGCAACAGCTTTCGCACTGTTCTGTGCCTTTTGTGGTTTAGCCATGTTTGTTTTTTGAGGTGGTCTTTAAAAAAATGAAATCCCGTTTGCCGGGAACCGGTGTACTCTCCTCCTGTTTCCAGGGATCCAAGCCAGCGGATTTTATTTTGGAATTTTGAAATTGGGAGATTGGGAAATCGAATTTCAAAATTTCCCAATTCCAAAATTTCCTAATTATTTCTTAGCTACCTTCTTCTTACCCGCAACCGTCTTACGCTTACCTTTCCTTGTACGGCTGTTGGTTTTGGTACGTTGTCCGCGGACAGGCAATCCTTTACGGTGACGCAGGCCACGGTAGCAGGCAATATCCAGCAGGCGCTTGATGCTCATGGATACTTCACTACGCAAAGCACCTTCCACTTTGAACTCATTGTTGATGATGTTACGAATAGCACCCTGCTCTTCATCGTTCCACTGGTTGACTTTTTTATTATAGTCAATCCCGGCTTTATCGAGAATGTACTGGGCAGTAGAGCGTCCGATGCCGAAAATATAGGTCAGACCGATTTCTCCTCTTTTATTCTTTGGTAAATCAATACCGGCAATACGAGCCATATTCTTGTTTTAAAATTTATACTGAACTGATTCAATTT
Organism: Chitinophagaceae bacterium; assembly: GCA_031424835.1. GTDB lineage: Bacteria > Bacteroidota > Bacteroidia > Chitinophagales > Chitinophagaceae > Sediminibacterium. The sequence goes on along the minus strand of JANPIE010000146.1, from coordinate 5,418 downwards.
TGGATTTTGGACTGGGAAATTTTGGAATTGCCATTTCAAAATTTCCCAATTGGCAATTTCCCAATTGGCTTACCCCTGGCGCTGCTTAATGCGGGGATTTTTTTTGTTGATCACAAACAACTTGCCTTTTCTCTTCACGATCTTGCAATCCACACTGCGTTTTTTGATAGAAGCTCTGACTTTCATTGCCGTTATTTTTATTCTGTTTTTGCTTTTGGCTTTCTGCCTTCAGCGTTTAGCTTTATTTGTACCTGAATATGATCCTTCCCCTGCTCAAATCGTATGGACTCATTTCAACACCCACTTTATCACCCGGGAGAATTCGGATATAGTGCATCCTCATTTTCCCCGAGATGGTAGCCAGTATTTCGTGACCGTTTTCCAACTTAACCCGGAACATAGCGTTGCTCAGGGCTTCCAGAATGACTCCATCTTGTTTGATCAGTGGCTGTTTCGACATACAATTTTTGGGGCTGCAAAGATATTACACTGCAACCGAAATATGAAAAATAAGTGTATAAAATTCAGTTTTTTGTGGAAAAATCGGTTCAAATCGGCCACAAACGGCAAATGTAAGGCTAAATTCTCACTCAAACAGGCTTACCGGCAGAATGAGTTCCCACACATTGGGCCGGGTGGCACCCCGGAACTCATTGTTTAACAAGCGGCTATACCGCAGGCCAAAGCTCACCGGCTGCTGGTTCCACCATTTCGTGTCAAAAAACAGCTCGGTACCCACGGTGTTAAAAGGGTATTCAATACCGGTACGCAGGCTCCTGCCCCGTGAATAATCATAAAACAGGTTGGACCGTATACGAAGAAAGTAAACAATATTGCCAAAGCCCCAGTCCGGGTAAGCCAGCGGCAGGTGATAATTTACGCCAAGTTTCCACATGCGCGGAAAATCCACCGCCGTATAGCCCCGCGCAAACGGAAAGTTATTGGAAAACAGGTACTGGTTCAGGGTATCACGGCTATGAAAAGCAGCGGATAGCACCAGGTTATGGTTATTGCCCAGCCCCGGCAGGTACACAGAACCGCTTGCGAGAAACTGCCTGGCAGCATAGCTATTTACGGCTGTTTTGTATTGCAAAAAAAGACTCTGCGCCCAGTGCGGGTAAATTTGCTGTACCGCTTTCTGTACCTGGGCCGTATAGGCGATCCTTGCTGTGAGGTAGTGCAACTGCCGGTCCTTTAATAATTTGGTGGCGATACCTGTCCATTTAACCTGGTCAACGTTAAAAATACCTGAGAAACTAAGGTACCGGTATGCTTTGCCGCCAGACAGGTTCAAGGGCAATTGTAAACCGGCATAGCCGATCAGTTCATTCCAGTTAACGACCGTATCTTTTGCAAACAGGGCGGAACGCTGCCATGTTTGGCTGATACCGAATACGGGCTGAACATAACTACCGCCATAAATGCCATTGTAGCCAGCTTTGTGACTGCCTTCATTGGAATTATATGTATATGCCAGTTCAGACTGCAGGGTATTGAGTACATTTTCGCCATAGAGCGTAAAGGAATATTCGGGATCTTCAAAGTAGGGCCGGTAGCTGTGAAAATTAAGAAGATCAGCGGATTTGCGATACGCAGATACAGGGTATTGCGTATTGGGTACATTACGCAATAACAACTGGTCATTTTTTTTGTAGGCATCTGCAACATACAGATGGGTAAGGGTGTTGTTATCAGATACTTTCTCCCATTCCGGCCGGAAACCCGCTAAACGGTAACCATCGGCAGTAAATGCGGATGCTACCAGTTTACCGCCAGGCAATAGGTCCGCCTGGTACAACCCCGTTACATACGATGCCAGGCGATAGGGTCCTTTGGGTGCGGGACCGTCAATAACCGCCCATATCTCATCGCGGTCTTTGCTGCTCACAGAAAATGATATCGTATCGCCTCTTACATTGATAAAACCAATCAGGCGGTTGGCAAAGGGCAAAATTGTTTCTGTACCCTTTCCATATTTGATCAGCGACATTTCCCCGGCATCATTTCTTCCCGCAACATAGTAGTGGCTGTCATCTGCGGAAAATTTCGGGTTGGAAAATAAAATACCTTTTGATTTCACCGAATCAATCGGCATTCCCGATGTATTCATTACCACGAGTCTATTTTCGCCCAACTCATCCATTTCAACAGCTATAATTTTCTGTCCATCATGCGAAATATCCGGCGATAAATACCTGGAACGGGAAGTAATGGACCGTTCAGCGCCGCTTGCTACATCCAGTAACTGCAGGCGTGTAAACTCCCTGTTGCCCCAACGTGCATCAGGCTGGTAGGCTGCATAAACGATCCTGCCATTATTATAGGAGAAATGATCGCCGGTGGGTATGCCGCGGTTGGCAATTTTTTCTTCCCGCCCGTCAGGATAAATCCTGTAAAAAGCAGGAGGCTTACGATAACTGTTTTTCAAAACAACCAATGATCCGTCTGGCAGTGCATACGGATACTTATAGTTTACAACATTGTTTTTTTCAGTAGCGGTAAGCCATTGCGGTTCAGCGGCCGGCAGGCTTTGCCATTGCTTCCCGTAATAGGTCATGGCATCGCCTGCAAAATTTTTGAACGCAATGCCAGTATGTTTTTTTACAGCGCCCTGGAAAGGATACAAAAACGGTTTAAAGCGCGCAGCGTCGTCTGTTACTTTCTGCCAGATATCGTCACCATATTTTTTTCTTCCGTAAGCCACCAGCAGGTATCCCAGTTCATAATGGTTGGGTACATATTTGCGCATCGACCCATTGCGCATCTGCGCATAGTTGTATTGGCGGCCGGCATGAGACAACGATTGATAGCTGGAAAGAAATGATGGCAATGCACCCCTGCCCTGCCCGCTTAGTTTTGTTTCATTGAAAACGGCATCTCCCTCAAAGAACCAATCAGGTATGGAAGCTGCATTGGCCAGCGCCTGCCCTTCCTGTCCCAAAATAAGTGAAGCAAATCTGGAGAACCCCTTATTAAAATTATTGTACTGCTGCACGTGCCTGTATTCATGCAGCGCCAGTTTATCTGCCCAGTTCACCGCATCCAGTTCAAAAGGGTCCTGGGGTGGCGTGAGATAGAATTCACTGCGGCGCGGCGCAAGCTGCACATAGGCATTCGAGAACATAGTCTGGTTCTGCAGTACAATGCTGGTCTTTCTGAGTTGCGTGCCAATGGTGCGGGCCTGTTCTCTCTGCAATGTGTGAATGATATTGGCGATTCGCTGCGCACCGGCCCTTAGCGCTGCCGGGAAAATAACGCGCACGGTATCCGTATCAATTTTCTGCCAGCGGGCAGATGCAGGATTTCCGCCAAAGGTTTGTGCATGCGCGATGTCAACAATTATCCAAAAAATTACAATTGCCAAGGCCTTCTTCATCAGGAACCGAAATTTATCCCAATATAACAAATGTATCATGCCGGAAAATAAAAAAGGGTGCCATGTGTTATGACACCCTTCACAAAATAATTGATGGCTCAGGGACGAAATATTTCTGCCAGTTTCTTCTCCAGTTTGTCACCGTTAAGATTTTTGGCAATGATCCTGCCATTGGGATCCAGCAGGAGATTTTGCGGAATTGCCTGGATGCCATATAACCGGGCCACTTCATTCTGCCAGAATTTAAGATCGGATACATGGGTCCAGGTAAGGTTGTCCTGGTGAATGGCTTCTATCCATTTATCTTTTGCATCGGGTCTGTCCAGACTAACACCCAGTATCTGGAAATTCCTATCCTTGTATGCCTGGAAAGTTTTCACCACGTTGGGATTTTCCCGGCGGCAGGGACCGCACCAGCTTGCCCAGAAATCGATCAGCAGGTATTTTCCACGGAAAGAGGAAAGTTTTACCGGCACCCCCAGTGTATCGTTTTGTGTAAATTCCAGTGCCACGCTGCCGATACTTGTTTTGCGTGCGATATCCAGTTTCCCTGCAAAATCTTTTGCAGAAGGATTTTCCTTCAGTGCAGCCGGTAATTGCCTGAAGATGGGTTCCACAGCCTCTACATCTATATCCCATCCCGCAAACTGTGAAAGTGCATACATCGCAATCGGCGACTCAAGGTTATGCCTGGCATAGTCTCCATAAATTCCACGCGAAATTTTATCAAGTGAATCGAGTTTATCTTCTGCAGCTTTTCGGGCAGTTTCATCTTTGGCTGCATTGGCTTTGCTGTACTCGGCGCTGTATTTCGACATGAGTTCATTAACCGGTTTCAGCATAGCGTTCAGCTTTACATATTCGTCATGGGCCGCGGAACCTTTTACAGTGGCATTACCGAACGAGTCAACAGAAGATACCTCCACTGCTCCCGGCACCAGGAAAACGGTTACCAGGTCCCTCGCGCTTACTGTACGCATGGGCTTTTCATCCGGACCCAAAAGGTATTTGGCACGCAGCGTTGCCTGCATGGGTTCATATATTTTACCCGTGAATGTGTAGTTGCCATTTTTCGGCTCGATACTGTCAACCACATTCTTATCGTCGATCCGGTAATAGATCAGCACTTTCTGTACCTGCAGGGGAATTTGTGAGAAGGATCCTTTTACCACAAAATTTTTCTGTGCCGTTGCGGAAAGAGAAAACAGCATTACCAACACCAATAGATTACTTTTCATACAATATAATTTGAGCGAATAATAGGTGACCATCCCAAATATAAAAAGAGTCCGCATATAGCGGACCCTCTTCATGATGAGTGGTAAGTATTACATTTTACATAGGTCCGTTGGTAAGATGGATCTTGGTCATATCCAGGTAATGATTCTGTAACTGGTGCACGTAATGCACGTTTGGATTATGACGGCGGTCTTCCCGGTACCACATTTCCAGGTGCGAAAAATCTCCTGCCGCAGGTGTTACCAGCCGGAAGGAACCCTTCATATATTTTACCGATCCGTCATCGTTCATGTGTTTGTGAAAACCCAGCTTGGTAAGCGCGTCTTCATCCAGCGGAATCGGATGCAGTTTGTCAGTCTCAAACCAGAAAGGCTGCACTTCGGTGGCTACTTCCACCTGTTTTTCATCTCCGTTAAGGCGGGTTACTTCCCCGTCCCAGGTTTTACCGTCAAATTCGGCCCGTACATAGTCACCGATTTTAATGTCGCTGTATTTAATCATATGGCAAGATTTTTTAGTGGCGATAAGTTAGTAATTTTTTGGGGAACGGAAAAATGGAGGGGAAAAGGCCGCGCGTGAGCTATGAGCTGTGAGCTATTAGCTATTAGCTGTTAGCTGCTAGCCATAAAACCTAAATGCTCACTCACGCCTCACGTCTCACGTCTCACGTCTCACGCCTCACGTCTCACGCCCCCCTCACTCCGCCCAGCTCATCGTATACCCCGGGTTCTCAATTTCCAGCGCTTCCTGTGTTAATTGAAGGGGATGAAAAGTGTCTACCATCACTGCGAGTTCATTGGTTT
>JANPIE010000145.1:0-20746 GCA_031424835.1 Chitinophagaceae bacterium | reverse complement strand
AGTGTTCGCACCAATATTGGTGCAATTGAAGCTAACAGAGGCGGCGTCATTGATAAGTATAGAACCGATACCACAGGCATCACTGCTTCCGTTATCGATCATCGCAGCCGTTACAGTTGCTGTTCCAGCCGGACTAAGAGGAACGATGATATTTTTACATATCGCAGTCGGAGGCGTATTATCGATCACTGATGCATTGTTCCTGAATATTTTTAAAGCATTACTGTTAATTCCGCTGGTGGATATATCCGGAACGAAATCTCCATCAAGGTCAGCGATTACAATACCGCTAACTTCAGCAGGGTCAGTAAAATCGAGCTTGCTATTGAATGTAATGGTGCCGGGAGCCGGACTTGTATTGATCAATACCGAGAAAAAGTTCTCACCGGATGATTTGGCAACGATATCGGGTTTGCCATCACCATCGGCATCGCCTACTCCCAAACGGTAGTTAGAACTACGGGCAGTGAGGGTTACCTTGGAGGCAAACGAGATATTTCCTACGGTAGAAGTATTCCTGAAAATGGAAACGGTACCACCTGAAAAGTCGTTATCCACGAAATCGATCTTGCCATCTTTGTCAAAATCACCCAGGAATAAACGGTAAGGGTACGCACCGGTAGGGAATGTCTGTAATGCCGCAAAACTAAAAGTACTGGCACCGGGAGCAGTGGTATTTCTCACAGCATGAAGCGTATTACCACCTGCATTGGCAGCGCCAATATCCTTCACGCCATCACCATCCACATCGGTAATAACAACGCCAGTGGCAAAACCTCCAACACTAAACGTAGTGTTGTTAGCAAAACTGATATTGCCAGGCGTAGAGGTGTTTCTCAGGGTTGTAACATTGCTACCCGATCCCACTGCGAGGTCTAATTTACCATCATTGTTAAGGTCACCTGCAGCACACTGGTAACCACCAATGCCGGAAATAACAATGGAAGTGGACGCAAAACTGAGTGTTCCGGGAACACTGGTATTGCGATAAATACGCACACCATTGATTCCATTATCCACTACTGCAAGGTCAATTTTTCCATCGCCGTCATAATCAGCAGGCGCTATACAACGGGTAGCACCTGAAAAACTCAGATCAAACTTCGGGGCAAACAGAAAATTACCCGGGGTACTCTTGTTGAGCATTATGGAAACTTTATTAGACGTAAATCCGCAAACCAAAACATCCGGTTTGCCATCCAGGTCCATATCCTGTGATAACATCTGGTAACCACCACTTACATTAATGCTGTAAGAAAGGGTGGCATAGGTAGTAGAGTTCACAATGGTTCCGCAGAATATACCGTTAAAGGCATACGAAGAGGAACCGATCAGTCCGCAGGCATTTTTTACGGAGATAGGCCCGTAGGTTGCTCCCGTAGGTACGGTTACTGTCAACTGACCAAAACTGGCCGCTACAACGGTGGCCTGTGTAGCACCAAAGAATACCTGGTTATTTGCGGGTATCGCGTCAAAATTGGCGCCGTTGATTACAACCGTACTGCCAATAAACCCTGTGTTGGGGGAAAATGTGTTCACTACAGGCGCATTGCATTGTGCCTGTAACTGCATCGAAGTGCAGGTAAGCACAGCGGCCAATAGGATGAGTAATAATTTTTTCATAGAGGTAGTTTATGACTTGAAAGTGATTTTGATTTTAATAGCGCCTGGATCATAATTGGCAGGCAAATTGATCTTCAAAGGATCCAGAGAAGAGTCGCTTTCACAAAGCGCCTTGAAAACCGTTGCTTTTTTGGCAGCGAAGTTGATTTCTTTGGTAAATTTTTCGCCGGTAGTGCCATTGCTGATTTCAATTTCAAAATGAGCTGTCTGGTCAATGGAATTTTCATTGAAGATCATCAGGTGCACCTGGGGAGTTGTCTCACATTTAATAACCCTGTAGGAAATATCAATCAGCGTGGTGCTTTCAATAAGCATTTCCCAATTAGAGTATATAACCGGTTCCGCCGGGGATTGTGCTTTCGTCAGGCCCGGTAAAGCTACCAGAGCAGCAATGACGGCATACAGAAATTTTCGTTTCATAGGTGTCAATTTTGGTTTGTTTGGTTAAGAATATGCAATAGATTTAGCGTTTACACCAAACGCAATGGCGCTCAGTATAAGACTGTTACTGACAGTAAGTGGCGTATTAATTAAGACCGGTGCAAATATTAGAAATTAGATGCGCCCGCGGGAATCATCACATACCAACTGGTTTGTAATGATGAATACCGTAGTGAATACATTTAATTTTGGTTGCACTCCCACGTTTTTTACCGCACTAACGTAGGAAATCGACTACAATGTTGTTTAAAAAAACCACAATAACAAATATTCCTACATTAAAAAATCCTTAAGTAGACGAAGACGATATGCGGGTAGAAATAAATATAAAATCCATAGATTACTTCTGAATAAAAAAACGTGTCCCAAGCATTTTGTACTGTAATCGTTCCGTTTGATCCGCAGTTTGTGAAGAATACACAAGTCTTACCTGTTCTGTAAATCGTTTAACTTTTGCCTCACTTTTATAGCATATTCATTCCACGAAACGGCCTGCGATTTTTTAGCACGGGGGGGGAATGGACTTGCAGCTTTAAGGGTATAGGGTTGCCTGGAATTTTATTCAGGGCATATCGCATAAATCAAACGGCCCACTCGTATGAGCGGGCCATTGCTATCCAAAGAAACGATTATTTATTGCCTTTTACCCGCGATACTACTTTACGGGTGGTTCCCTGGATCATTTATAGCTTGAAAATTTACAACACCTACCATTGCGATAATTATTTTTCCGGAAAATAAACAATAAACTGCGTGCCCTCACCCAGTTTGCTTTTCACTTCAATGAAGCCCTGATAGAAATCCATAATCTTTTTACATAGTGCCAGGCCAATCCCTGTGCCGGAGTATGCTTCGCGGCTGTGCAGCCGCTGGAAAAGATTAAATATCCTTTCATTGTACTTCTCTTCCACACCAATACCATTGTCTGCAACAGTGATTACATGGTATTGCCTGTAACGATCAATATTTTCAATGCCGGTTACTGCCGATCCATGTACCTTTTGATAACTGATATGCACTACCGGCGGCACGCCTTCGCGGGCATATTTAATGGAGTTACTGATCAGGTTCTGGAAAAGCTGGTAAATAAGTGTAGGGCGCGCATGTAAAACGGGCAGTTCATCCATATGTATGACCGCCTGCTTTTCGGCAATGATCAGGTGATAATCATTCCGCACATCCTGCAATATTTCATTCAGGTCTGCTGTTTCGCCGGGGGCCTGCTCATTGGGAAGCATGAACGAGAAAGCAAACAGGTCGGTAATCAATTTCCGAAGCCGTGTTGCAGCCGTCTGGATCTTTTCAACCATTGCATCCTGTCTATCCGGTGTACTCCCACTGCTGCCCTGAAGCATAGATGAAAAAACCTGGATCTTACGAAGGGGTTCCTGAAGGTCATGACTGATTGCGTAATTAAATGACTCCAGTTCACGGTTCTTTTTCTGCAACTCTGTATTCTTCTGTTCAAGAAAGCGGTTGAGCTCTACCAGTTTTTCTTCGCGCCGGCGCAATTCCTGGTGAAGTTTGTATTCAACGGTTATGTCCTGGCAGGTGCCTAACATCCGGTAAGGAGCATTATTTGCATCCAACACCAACTCTCCTCTCCCCCGCAAAGTTTTCACCAACCCGTCGGGATTAATGATCCGCATGTGATACTCCGACATCTGGTGTGTACGCAACGCATCCGCTATTTCCTGCATCCTTCGATCTTTGTCATCGGGATGAATAAAAGACGAAAATCTTTCCAGCGTAATTTGTTCCGATTGCGGCTCCAGTCCATAGATACGGTACATTTCATCCGACCAGCTAACGGTGTTATCCTGTATGTTCCATGCCCAGTTACCAATATGCGTAAGCGCCTGCGCCTGCTTATACAACTCCTCACTCTCCTGCAGGCGGCTGATCAGTTGATAACGGTCAGTCACATCCATCACTGTGCCGCGCATCTTCACAGGCTTATTGTTTTCAAATGAAACAATGCCTCGCGACCACAAAACTTTTTCGGGACCGCTACGCCGGTAACGGTATTCACACTCGTAAACACCTGCGGGATCAGCATAGGATCTTTCCATGGCAAGCTTTACTTTTTCCCTGTCATCCGGATGTATCCACTGAAAAAATTCCTGTAAGGTGCTTTTCCCCTCTAATTCAAAAAGCGCAAGCATAGTAGGTGACATCACTACTTCGTGGCTTTGCATATACCATTCAAAGCTACCCAGGCGTGCAATTTCCTGCACTTCGGCCAGGGAGGCATTGCTGCTCCTCAGTGTTTCATTAATCTGGTTGATCTCTGCATTCTGCAACGCCAGGAAAGTATTGAAACTCACAGTTTCAAATGCTGAGAGGTAGGTATCGAGTTCATCAATGATGTGAAAGATAGTGGGGGTATCAGGAGTATATTCGGGAAGAAAAAAACGGAATGCTTTTCTTCGCATGGCGCTGATGGAAGTAATGTCTTCGGCAACGATCTGTTCTTTGCCCAGCACAGGCAGCTGGTTATTCTGCCAGGATTGAACGGAACGTTCAATGAAGGCTTCCATCGAATTTGTTTCGAATGCCTTCAGCAGGTCCGTAGCCGATGCCATACCAAATTTGAGCAACTCCTCATCGCTCAGGGAAACAAAAAACTGTAAAAGGGGAATTTTATCTGCTCTTGCTATCTCCAGCTGCTTCTTTACAAATGCCTCCAGCTTTTGTTCGCGCAAAAAACGCGCAAAACCAGGCATATGAACAAAGTTGAGCGGAACGGCACTCATGTATACAGGGGGTTTGTAATTAGCGCATTAAATATAGTGGAAATTTCATTCTGCTTTGATCACGGGTGTTCTCTGTCCAATCCCGTTTTCGTTGAAGGCTTCTATCTGGAAATAGTAAGGTTTGTCTTTCTCCATTGCATTGAAATAATATTCGTTTACCCCATACAGGCTAACACTTGTATACAATTTATCCGGTGCAGTGCCGGCATATACGGTATAACCGGTAGCGGATCCGTTCACGCGCCATTTCAGCCAGGCGTTCCGTCGCTCGCTATCACCCCGCAAGACAATAAAATCGCTTACCGCAGCAGGCACGTCACCCGCACCCCTGCCAAAAACGCGAAGACCACTGATGGCAAATTTGCCTGTAGGCATATGTATATTTTCCAAACGGATAAAACGGGCCTTCACAGGTATGGGCAGCTCAAGGTATTCATGTGGAACATCAGTCCGGTTCCTGCTCTTATCAATTACTGTTTTCCAGTTTTTACCATCCGTTGAGGCGTATAACTTGTATTGATGGAAAATATCCAGTTGCTTGCCCATAAATGTTGCATCCTGGTCTGCATAATTTATCTGGATGGCATTAACAGTACTTACCACCCCAAGATCAGTCTGTATCCATTCGCCTTTGTCGGCGGTGGCAGCGCTCCAGTAAGTTTTGATATCCTCATCCACTGCTTTATTTGCTGTAAACCCACCCAGGGTGGAGGATACCTGAACGGGCTTGTTATAATTGAGCAGCATCCATCCCGCAAACTGGCTTTGTGAATGATCCGCAGCAGCAGCAGGCAGGTAATGGGGATAATCCCCATAAGCTGTATTGGTCCACATAATGCCATCTTTATCAAAGTTTGTAGGCCAGATACCAATTCTACGTTCAAAATTATTCTTTACTGCTACTACCAGTGTGGATACGTGCCACCATTGATGGTATACATCCTGGTAAGTTGCGCCATGCCCCGCTCCCCTGGCAAAACCGCCGGGCTTAAAGGAGAATGGATTATGAGCCTGGTAGGTAAAGGGACCTAAAGGTTTGTCTGCTACATAAACGCCATCACCATATCCGCTAAACTCCGTTCCCGGTGCCCCATACTGCAGGTAATATTTTCCATTGTGTTTATTCATCCATGCGCCTTCCATAAAAGGAGGAAGAAAGGTATTGTCGCTATGCTCCCCAAATCGCTCCCATCCATGTATCTCCGGATGTAAACGGATCATTTCTTTTTTCTCTCCAATCGGCTGCAAAGTTTTCCTGTCAATCTCCTGCCCGTACATGGGATAAAAATTACTGGAGCCCCAGTACAGATAAACGCGTTTGTCATCATCCACAAAAAAAGCGGGATCCCAGGCGCCTGCCTGGAATGAATCCACCGCTTCTTTCCACTCATCTTTTTGCGGGTTGGTACTCATCCAGAGTGGAAAATTTTTTTCATGTGTAGAGCCAATCACCAGAAGGGTATCCCCCAGTACCAGGGTAGCCGGCGCACATAGTTCATCATACACTTTATGCCAGGGCTTGAGGAATTTGCGCGATACAAAATTCCATTTGAGCATGTCAGCACTCCACCAGTAGCCCCACTGGTTGGTAGAAAAGAGATAGTAATTTCCTTTAAATACGGTGATAACCGGATCGGCAGTAGCACGGTGTTTACCCTGTTCCGAAAAATTGGGGATAGGACAATAGCCGTAGTCGATGTTGATAGGGTTACAATAAGTCTTTTGCTGGCACAACACAGATCCACCAAACATACATACACATAAAAAAACAGCAATGACGCGTACTGGCATAGACAATCTTGTGCTTTAAAAATATTCTTTTTTCTGCGAAATCCGTGTGAAACATCCGGCATCTGCCATCCAATTTCAAATATATAGTAGCCAATAATTCTGTGTACCTCTGAGCGCTCTGCGGCTCCTTGGTAAATCCTTCGCTTTGATTAGTGCGAAGGATTCACTACAGAGCCACAGAATACACAGAGAGCCACAAAGGAATTGTCACTTTGCGGGCTCAAAATCTTTTCTGCGCAACAGCACAGGCAACAATACCCGGAAAAAAATATCTTTCTCAAACAGGCATAGCTATTAAATAATATAATCGTATATTTCATATACTAAATGATTGCTTCATGGGAAAGAATAATCCGGCCGGCGAAAGCCGCCGCCAGTTTGTTAAACAGGGCCTGCAGGCTGCCATTGCGTTTACCATTGTACCCCGCTTTGTGTTGGGTGGCAATGGCTATACGGCTCCCAGCGACCGTCTTAATTTAGGTTTTATCGGTACGGGCAAACAAGGCAAAATTCTGCTGGGATATTTCAATAAATACACGCAGGCACAGGCCATTGCCGGTTCTGATGCGGATAGCAAGAAATTAGCCGCATTTCACCAGGCTGCGCAGAAAGCGGCGGGGGAAAAAGCGGGTACGCAACCTTATAAAGGATTTTCACCCTATCCCGATTTCAGGGAGCTGATACAACGAAAAGACATAGATGCAGTAGTAATTGCCACACCCGATCACTGGCACGCAGTACAGGCAGTGATGGCTGCCAATGCAGGTAAACATGTTTATTGCGAAAAGCCGATGGCGCACAGTGTTGGCGAAGGTCGGGCCATGGTGAATGCCATGAAAAAAAACAAAGTGGTCATGCAAACGGGCAGCATGCAACGTTCCTCCGACAGGTTCCGCACCGCTGTTGATCTTGTGAGGAATGGTTATATCGGTCAGGTGAAAGAGGTTCTCGTAACAGTGGGTGATCCTGCCGTGCCGTTTAATCTGCCGGGTATGCCATTGCCCGACTACCTGGACTGGGAAGCATGGGTTGGCCCATCAGTAGTAAAGCCCTATCACACTGAATTGTCGCCACCCATTGAACAGGACATCTATCCACACTGGCGTAGCTACAAGGAATATGGCGGGGGAAGTTTAAGTGATTGGGGTGCGCATATGTTCGACATTGCCCAATGGGGACTGGACATGGATAAAACCGGTCCTGTAAGATTTGATCCACCCACAGGAGATGCTGTAAAAGGACTGACGATGACCTATGCTAACGGCATCGTGATGAAACATGTGGATTTTGGAAGAAAATTCGCGGTTCGGTTTATCGGGGATAAAGGAACCATAGATGTAAGCCGCGAATTTCTCGACAGCAATCCGGCAAACCTTGTTACTGCTACTTTGGGACCCAATGCAAAAAGAGTCTACAACAGTACCAACCATTACCAGGATTGGATAGACGCCATCAAAAACAAAACACAACCCATCTGTGATGTTGAGACAGGACACCGGAGCAGTAGTGTTTGTGCTTTGGCCAATATTGCTTACTGGTTAAGACGACCGCTGGAATGGGATCCTAAAAAAGAACGTTTCAAAAATGATGCAGAAGCCAATGCATTACTGATGCCTCCCATGCGGGCACCCTGGAAAGTGTAAACAGGCGCTGCACGCAAGGTTTGCATGCCCAGGCAGTTTTATTTAGTTTCTATCAGAATCAGCAATTAGCTATTCATCAACCATTGCTTCAAGTCAGCAAAAGAATTCCTGATTTTGATGCTGTGCTTCTTCTTATGGAATAACTCCTCTGCTGATGCGGGAATCACAATTTTTTTACCCGTCATCCTTTCAACTGTATCCGGAAATTTCACCGGGTGGGCCGTTTCGAGTAGTATCCCTTTTTGCCCGCGATGTTCCTCCAGATATTTCTCCAGTGCAAAGTAGGCAACAGCTCCGTGCGGATCGAGTATGTACTGGTGTTTCTTATATACTTCAGCGATGATGTCCCGCGTCTGTTCATCACTCACAGTGTACCCGGATATTTTTTCTGAAAGCTTTTTGTAATCGTGCCGGAAGATCTCCAGTATCCGGATAAAATTACTGGGGTCACCCACATCCATTGCATTTGAAATGGTGGGCACCGCTGTTTTGGGTGCGTACTGACCATTCAGTAAATATTGCGGAACAGAATCATTGACATTACAAGCCGCAATAAAATGTTTCACCGGCAGTCCACCCGCATTTGCCATCAGTCCGGCGCAGAGGTTTCCAAAATTTCCACTGGGAACAGTGAAGACCGGCGGTTGCGATTTGTCATTCCATTGTTTCCATGCTAAAAAATAATAGAGCTGCTGCGGTAACCATCTTGCAACATTTATAGAATTGGCAGAAGTTAGTTGCAACCTGTAAGCCAGGTCAGCATCCATGAATGCATTTTTAACCATGGCCTGGCAATCATCAAAACTGCCATCCACTTCAAGTGCGGTTATGTTTTGGCCACAGGTAGTAAGTTGCAGTTCCTGTACGGCACTTACTTTACCGGAGGGATAAAGTATCACAACCTCAACGCCATCAACGCCCAGAAAGCCGTTTGCCACTGCACCGCCGGTATCCCCGGACGTTGCAACCAGCACAGTCACCTTTCCGCTGCGCTGCTGTGAAAAATAACCCAGGCACCTGCTCATAAAACGTGCACCCACATCTTTGAACGCAAGCGTGGGCCCATGAAATAGTTCCAATGAAAATATATCGGGTGTGATTTCAACCAATGGAAACGGAAAACTGATTGTTTCGGCAACAATACGGCGAAGGCTGGCCTCGTCTATTGTACTCCCTGTAAAGGGAAGCATTACCCGGAAAGCAATCTCCTCCGAAGAAAAATCTTCAATATTGTCCAGCAGGTACTGATCTACCAATGGAATGGTTTCCGGAAAATACAAGCCTTTGTCGGGCGCCTGCCCCCGAATGGTTGCCTCGCGGAAATCAACATGGGGAGCTTGTTTATTAAGACTGAAATATTGCATGCAGATGGTAAATGATGGGTGGCTGGAATTTAGTTTGCGATCAATTTTACGCCTTCGCGGTTGATAGTGGTCACATAAGTATGATGCGGCAGGCCCAGGCGCAGATAGATCATCTGCATTTCTTTTTCAACTTCTTTTGCGGTTGCTTCACTACTGCTTAGCATAAATATGGAAGGACCCGAACCCGATATGCCTCCGCCCAGGGCGCCTGCTTCCTTAGTTTTTCTTTTGATTTCATCGAAACCAGGAATAAGAATGCTGCGCACCGGTTCAATCAATACATCTTCCAGTGATCTTCCGATCAATGCATAATCTTCTTTCAAAAGGCCCGCTACCAATCCACCGATATTTCCCCATTGCCTGATCGCGTCTTTCAGCAAAACCTGCTGTTTTAAAATGCTACGGGCATCGGAAGTGCGTACTTCTATCTGGGGATGTACGATGGTTACATACAAATCAGGTGCTGTGAGCGATATGATATCCAGCGGAAAGATGGACCGTATAAGTGTAACGCCACCATAGATGCAGGGTGCGATATTATCGGCATGCTTAACCCCGGAAGCCAGTTTCTCACCATTCATGGCAAACCGTACAAGGTCCTCTTTGCCGAAAATTTCGCCGAGTAAATAGTTGGCGGCCACAACCGCCCCCGCCGCACTTGCCGCACTGGAGCCAACACCACTGCCGGGTTTGATGTGTTTACAAATTCGCAATTCAAATCCCAATGTCTTTGGCATCTCGTCCATCATTGCCATCAACGCGGCTCCTGCAACATTGAGTTGCGGTTCCACCGGTAAATTAAAATCGTCCTCATTAATGATCCGTATGCCCGGCTCATCCATTAACCTGATATGCATCACATCATAAGGCTCTTTTACAGCAAAGCCGAGTACATCAAATCCGCATACCATGTTGGCAATGGTAGCCGGGCTATGTACAGTAATGCTACCCGCCGGCAGATTACCCTGCAACCCCTTAAAAGAGGGATGAGAAGCGCCATTGCTTTTATTACTGCTTTGATCCATCAGTATATGAATAAATAAATTTCTCTCTTACGGTAATACTACCTCGCAACCCTGATCACATCTGCAAATACGCCTGATGCAGTAACATCCGCACCCGCACCCGCCCCTTTGATAACCAGGGGTTGTTCCGGATACCGATCGGTATAAAATAGAACGAGGTTGTCTTTTCCATACAAATGATAAAAATCTGAATCAGACGGAATATGCCTCAGGCCAACAGAAGCTGTGCCGTTTTCATAGGAAGCCACAAATTTTAATTTACAATTTTTTGCGGCGGCAGTCTCATAAATATTTTTAAAGTGTGCTTCCTGCCGTGCCATCTCAGTATAAAAATCTTCAACAGTTCCCTCAAAACAGGATGCGGGCAGGAAATACTGGTTACTGATACCATCCATTTCCAGGTGTTGTCCCGCTTCACGCGCAAGAATCATAATCTTGCGCATCACGTCTGTGCCACCCAGATCAAGACGTGGATCTGGTTCCGTATACCCTTCGGTCTGTGCCTGTCGCACCACCTCGGAAAACGGGCGTGTACCGTCATAATTATTGAAAACAAAATTGAGCGTTCCGGATAACACGGCCTGGATACGATTCACTTTGTCGCCACTCCGCAGCAGGTCGTTCAATGTACCAATGACGGGCAAGCCGGCGCCCACATTTGTTTCAAATAAAAACGAAGCATTGAATTCCCGCGCAAGCGATTTCAAATGCCGGTAAGACTCATATGAAGAGGAACAGGCAATTTTATTGCAGGCAACCACCGAAACACTTTTCTCAAGCAGCCCACCATACACAGAAGCAACCTCCGGGTTGGCGGTAACGTCAACAAACACACTGTTGCGCAGATTTTTGTCGATGATCAGTTTTACAAAATCATGAATAGTGCCCGCGCCGGATCCCTGCAGCTCCTCCTTCCATGATTCAAGTGCAATGCCTTCTTCATTGACCAATATTTTTTTACTGTTGGCAAGGCCAATGATTCGTATCTGAATGCGCAGGTCCTGTTGCAGAAAAGCATACTGTTTTTTGAACTGCCCAAGCAATTTGCCGCCCACATTTCCTGTGCCGGCAATAAAAACATTCAATTGCTTATAGGTGGTTTCAAAAAATTCTTCGTGCAAAACGTTGATCGCTTTTCGCACATCCGTATCCGAAATAACTGCCGAGATATTTTTCTCTGATGATCCCTGCGCTATCGCACGTACATTGATTCCATTCCTGCCCAGCACACCAAACATCTTTCCGCTGATACCCGGGTGACTCTTCATCTGTTCGCCCACAAGTGCAAGAATAGACAGGCCCGTTTCTACTTTTAAAGGATCCAGTTGTCCATTGCGTATCTCGTAATTAAAGGTATTGTCAATAGAGCGTTTTGCCTTGGGTGTATCGGCCTGGTTAATGGCTACACAGATCGAATGTTCAGAAGAACTTTGTGTGATCAGGATCACGTTCACACTTTCGGCAGCAAGTGCTTCAAAAAGGCGTTTGGAAAAACCGGGAATACCAATCATGCCACTGCCTTCAAGACTTAGCAGATTGATGTTATTGATGCTGGAGATACCCCTGATAAAACTATCTGTTGCAGGAGGATCATTTTCAATGACTGTACCCGGATCTTCCGGTGCAAAAGTGTTCTTTACCCAAACAGGAATATTCCTGCTCATTACCGGCTGAATGGTAGGCGGATAAATGATTTTTGCGCCAAAATGAGAAAGTTCCATTGCTTCCTGGTAAGAAATGCGCTGGATGGGACGGGCATTCTGAACAAGACGCGGGTCGGCGGTCATCATTCCGCTCACATCGGTCCAGATTTCCAACACCGAAGCCTGCATGGCGGCGGCAAAGATAGCAGCCGTATAATCGGAGCCGCCGCGCCCGAGCGTGGTTGTATTGTTATTTGCATCACTCGCCACAAAACCAGGCAATACGTATAAGCGGTGCCGGTGCTGGCCAAAATACTGCTGTATCTTTTTACCGGTTGCCTCAAAATCCACCGCCGCATTACCGTGGTGGTCATTGGTAGTGATGAGTGTCCGTGCGTCTGCCCAAACAATGTCCAGTTCAAGTGAGCGGAATTTTGCAGCTATCATCAGGGAAGAAAGCAGCTCACCATAGCTAACAATTCTGTCGCGTGTACGTGGTGACAACTCCCGCAGTAGAAAAACTCCATCGCAAATGCTATCGAGTTCATTGAATTGTTGTTTAACCAGACTCAGTGTGGCGCTCTGCTGTTGTATGGGCAGCAGTTCCCTTACTGCATCAAGGTGCCGGTTCTCCATTTCTTTGAGCAACGCTTTGTATCGCTCATCACCTGTTGATGCCAGCGCGCCGGTGCTCAATAACTGATCGGTAACACCACCCATGGCTGATACCACCAGCACTACCTGGTCTTTTGCTGCTGCGGCATCTGCAATGCTCACCACTTTCAATATGTTGGCCGCATTTGCAACAGAACTGCCGCCGAATTTTAATACCTGCATATAGGAAACGTATAATGTAAGAAGATATGAAATAGAACAAAAGCATTTCTCAGTGGAGAACAGCTTGCAAAAGCCCTGTGGTGATATGACAATGTATAACCCTTTACAGGGTCGTTGTTGTAGTGATGGTAATAATAGCAGTAACAAACAGGGAGCCTGTTTGCGGGGCATGGTTGATATTTGACTGCTTTTTTTGCATTACCATCAAGGGATACCGGAAGATACGAAAATATTTTTGTCATCACACGAGGTAACCGAACAAATTATCGTTCTGTTTCAACTCAGTATAATTAATATGGTATTTATCCATGTTACGCACAAGCACATCATAATCATGCCTTGATTTCAGTTCTATCCCTACCAGGGCCGGGCCGGTTTCCTTGTTATGCTTCTGCATGTATTCAAACCGGGTTATATCATCATCAGGGCCCAATACATGATTCACAAATTCTTTTAATGCGCCTGGTCTTTGTGCAAACCTTACGAGGAAATAGTGTTTCAGTCCTTCATACTGGAGTGATCGTTCTTTAATCTCCTGCATCCTGTCTATATCATTGTTACTACCACTTACGATGCACACAATTTTTTTTCCTTTGATCACTTCTGCGTAATCATCCAATGCGGAAATGGCAAGCGCACCCGCCGGTTCAACAACTATTGCATCCTCATTATACAGTTTAAGTATGGTAGTACATACTTTCCCTTCCGGAACCAGATGCATATCATCCAGTACCTCTTTGCAGATACTGAAGGTAATATCACCCACACGTTTAACCGCAGCGCCATCTACAAACCTTTCAATGTTATCCAGTGTAACAGGGTGACCTGCTTTCAATGCTTCAAACATGGACGGGGCCCCTTCCGGCTCTAACCCTATGATCCTTGTTCGGGGAGAAAACGTTTTAAAGTAAGCACCCACGCCGGAACACAAACCCCCGCCGCCCACCGGTATGAAAAGAAAATCGATATCGGCCTGATCCTCCAGTATTTCAATACCCACGGTTGCCTGTCCCTCAATGATACGGGTATCTTCAAAAGGAGGGATATAGGTCATACCATTCTGCTGCGTAAACTCCTTGGCCGCCACTGCACAATCATCATAGGTATCCCCGGTTAATCTTACCTCAACATTGCCATCACCAAACATTTTTGTCTGGTTAACTTTCTGGTTGGGTGTAATGAAGGGCATGAATACCACACCTTTTACGTTCAGTTTTTTGCAACTGTAAGCAAAACCCTGTGCATGGTTACCCGCGCTGGCGCACACCACGCCTTTCAGCAACTGCTCCTCCGGCAAACTACTCATCATGTTGTAGGCCCCGCGTAATTTATACGAACGCACCACCTGCAGGTCTTCTCTTTTCAGAAAAACCTCGCACTGGTATTTGCGGGAGAGGTTATGGTTGTACGTAAGCGGTGTACGGTTCACAACCTTCTTCAGCCTTTGCGTGGCCGAATGAAAATCGAGGGTTGGGATTGATATGGTGTTTTGCATCATAAAATATTTAAGCTCATTTTACTCACCCCGACATCGCTTGGCTTGTCACCCCTCTCTACAGGTAGAGAGGGGAATGTTTGCCACAATAGACTCTCTACAAGCAGAGAGAATTAATTTTTCTTACACCCTCTTTGCGCAGCAGAGAGGGTCGCCGCAAGGAGTGCCGGCGGGGAGAGTTAAAACTTAGCGTATTAAGACTCCACCCCTTCTGCCACCACCTGGTTTTCCGGACGAAGACTTCTGACAGTTTTACCTGCCTGCCACATTTCGCTGTCACGGAGTTCTTTCAGTTCCACTTCCAGTTTTTCGCGGTAATCAGTTTTGCTATTGCTTTCAATTGATTTTGCGGCTTCCTTGCCGGCAGCAACGCTTTCATATAATTCTGTGAAAACAGGCAATGTGGCATCCCTGAATTTTTTCCACCAGTCGAGAGCGCCGCGTTGTGCGGTGGTAGAGCAATTGGCATACATCCAGTCCATTCCATTTTCGGCAACCAGTGGCATAAGCGACTGGGTTAATTCTTCCACGGTTTCATTGAATGCCTCTGAAGGGGAATGTCCTTTTGCACGCAGTACCTGGTATTGGGCTGCAAAAATTCCCTGGATAGCGCCCATCAATGTTCCACGCTCACCGGTAAGGTCACTGTATACTTCTTTTTTGAAATTCGTTTCAAATAAATAGCCGCTTCCGATGGCAATACCCAATGCCACTACCCGTTCAAAGGCCTTACCCGTTGCATCCTGGAATATCGCGTAACTGCTGTTCAGCCCGCGACCCTGCAGGAACATTCTGCGTAACGATGTGCCGGAACCTTTTGGTGCCACCAGGAACACATCTACATCTGGCGGAGGAATAATACCGGTTTGCTCATTATATGTAACGCCAAAGCCATGTGAGAAATACAAAGCTTTGCCAGGGGTAAGATGTTTTTTAACCGTGGGCCACATAGCTATCTGTGCGGCATCGCTCAGCAGGTAACAGATAATAGTTCCTTTTTCAAGGGCCTCTTCTATCTCGAATAATGTTTCTCCCGGCACAAAACCATCGCGCACAGCTTTATCCCAACTTTTTGAGTTGCGGCGCTGGCCCACGATTACGTTAATACCATTTTCTTTCTGGTTCAGCGCCTGTCCGGGGCCCTGCACACCGTAGCCAATAACAGCCACTGTTTCATCTTTCAAAACTTCCTGTGCCTTGGCCAGGGGGAACTCGTCACGAGTCACAACATTTTCCTCAACACCACCGAAATTTAACTTTGCCATGATTGGTTGGTTTTATTTATTGCATTAATGATTATTGGTCGTTTTCGTGAGACTTGAATCATGAGACGTCAGAAAAAAATGTACCCAGATCAACGTTTCACACATTACATCGTGAACACTTCATCCTGTTTATCTAAAAACTCATTCTCGATCAATTCTTCGCCGGGTTCAGCCTGTTCAAACTCTTTTAATTTCTCGTGAAATCCCGTGCTTTTCTTAATGATGGCAACACGGGCACTCCGAACAAATTCTATAAGGCCATAAGGTGCCAGCACGGTAATGAGCCTGTCTGTTTCCTCGCGGTGCCCGCTTGTTTCAAAAATGGTATAATCTTTCCTGATCAATACTACCCGCGCACCATATTCACGCAACAGCCTTTCCACTTTTACCTTCTCGGCGATCTCATCTGTCGGCACTTTGTACAATGCGAGTTCCTGCCAGATAATCTCCTCGTTATTATTGTAGTATACTTTCAGCACTTCTACCTGCTTTTCTATCTGCCGTGCCAGTTTCCGGACAACCTCTTCGGTTTCTTCAATCACGATCGTAAGACGGTGTATGCCTTCCGACTCAGATGGCGAAGTGTTCAGGCTCTCGATATTGATCTTACGCCGTGAAAAAATAGTGGCCACGCGAACAAGCAGGCCGATATGGTTTTCTGCGTATACGGTTATGGTAAATTCCTGTTTCATGACTCTCACCCCAAAGGGGTATTCATTGTTAATGATTATCAAATCCGGTACCCTTTCACAAATCGCTAACTGATCATTGTGCATGCGGTTACCAGATGTTTCGTTTGTTCTACTTTAACCTTATTTCGCTCACACTGCATCCCTGCGGCACCATTGGAAACACATTGTTCTCCTTGCCTACCATCACTTCCAGCAAATAAGAACCTTCATGATCAAGCATCTCCTTCAACGCCTTTCGCAGCTCCTTTCGCTCACAAACTTTCTGTCCGGCGATACGATAGCCTTTTGCTACCTGTACATAATCAGGACTGGCGATGTCTACAAAAGAATAGCGTTTATCGTTGAACAACTGCTGCCACTGGCGCACCATTCCCAGGAACTGGTTGTTAAGTATCATGATCTTTACATTGATCTCAGTCTGCATGATCGTACCTAACTCCTGTATGGTCATTTGTATACCACCATCCCCAATAATTGCCACTACTGTGCGGTGCGGCGCTCCGAATTTTGCACCAATTGCTGCAGGAAGGGCAAAGCCCATGGTACCCAATCCGCCGGAGGTAACATTACTTTTTGATTCATTGAATTTGGCATAACGACAGGCCACCATCTGGTGCTGACCCACATCCGTTACGATTACAGCGTCGCCGTTGGTGAGTTCATTCAGGTTACGAATTACTTCACCCATCGTTAATTGTTCAGTTGACGGATGCAGTTCTTCAAAGATGACTTCCTTGTTTTCTTCCTGGTCGCATGCGCGGAACCTGGCTACCCAGTCGGGATAGGTCCTGGTCTCCACAAGTTTAGTGAGCAGCGGCAATGTTTCTTTGCAATCACCCCACACACCTACTGTGGCTTTCACATTCTTATCTATTTCTGCAGGATCAATATCGAGATGAATTACTTTGGCCTGTTTTGCATATTTATCAAGACGCCCGGTAACCCGGTCATCAAAACGCATTCCGATCGCGATCAAAACATCACAGTCATTTGTGAGCAAATTCGGCCCGTAATTTCCGTGCATACCCAACATTCCCACATTTAAGGGATGATCTGTTGGCAATGCACTGAGTCCGAGTATGGTCCATGCCGCAGGGATACCGCTTTTTTCAATAAATGTTTTAAATTCTTTTTCTGCTTTGCCAAGGATCACTCCCTGGCCAAAAATCACAAAAGGTTTTTCCGCGGCGTTAATTAGGGCCGCCGCTTCAGCTATGTATTCTTTACGTACAATGGGCTTAGGGCGGTAGCTGCGTACATGGTTACACCGTGTATATCCGGGGTATTCAAATTTTTGAATCTGCGCGTTCTTGGTAATATCGATCAATACGGGACCGGGTCTTCCGCTTCTGGCAATGTAAAATGCTTTGGCAAGCACGGATGGAATTTCTGTAGCATCGGTTACCTGGTAATTCCATTTGGTTACGGGTGTGGTAATATTGATCACATCCGTTTCCTGGAACGCATCAGTACCCAGTAAATGAGCGAATACCTGGCCGGTAATGGCAACCAAAGGTGTACTGTCAATCATGGCATCAGCCAACCCTGTTACCAGATTGGTTGCACCCGGACCGCTGGTTGCAAACACAACACCCACTTTCCCGGAGGTACGCGCATAACCCTGGGCCGCATGGATGCCACCCTGCTCATGCCTTACGAGTATATGTTTCAGTTGATCGTTGTAATCATACAACGCATCATAAATAGGCATGATTGCACCACCGGGGTAACCAAAGATCGTATCAACACCTTCGGCTATACATGCTTCAAGTACGGCCTGCGAACCTGAATGCTCATACCCGGCATTGCCCGCACGGGGCAACTGGGTTGCCTCCGCAACACCTGCTTTTTTTAGTTCGTCAACTGTATTCATCTTTATACAATTTCGTTTTGTATTATCTTAAAGAGTATCCGTCACACATCCTTCGGAAGCATCTTTTACACACTGGGCATATTTAAACAATACACCTTTGGTTGCCTTTAATGCCGGCTGCTTCCATCCCGCTTTTCTTCCCGCTATTTCTTCCTCTGATACTTTCAGCGTCATCTGTTTGGTAGCCACATTGAGTTCGATGATGTCATCATCTTCAACGAATGCAATAAGACCACCGTTATACGCTTCGGGTATGATATGCCCCACAACAAAACCATGCGTACCTCCACTAAATCTTCCGTCTGTGATCAGTGCTACCGATTTTCCCAGTCCGGCACCAATAATGGCCGAGGTGGGCTTCAGCATCTCAGGCATTCCAGGTGCGCCTTTTGGGCCCACATGCCTGATCACGACTACATCACCGGGTTGTATCTTACCGCTGTTGATGCCATCTATCAATGCGTGCTCGCCGTCGAATACACGCGCGGGTCCTTCAAAACGTTCACCTTCTTTACCACTGATCTTTGCAACGCTGCCACCTTCTGCCAGGTTACCGTATAAAATCTGAAGATGCCCGGTTGCCTTTACCGGGGCCTCCACCGGAAGAATGATTTTTTGCTGGTTGAAATCCAGCTCAGGAACATCTTTCAAATTTTCCGCGATCGTTTTACCCGTAGCCGTAAGACAGTCGCCGTGCAGCATATTCCGCTTCAACAAATATTTCATCACTGCGGGTACGCCCCCGTATTGATGCAGGTCCTGCATAAGGTATTTACCGCTCGGTTTAAAGTCGGCCAGCACAGGGGTTTTATCACTGATCAACTGGAAATCATCCTGTGTCAGCGGCACATCCACACTTTTTGCCATGGCAATCATATGAAGTACCGCGTTAGTGCTGCCGCCCAATACCATGATCACTGTTATCGCATTCTCAAATGCTTTGCGTGTCATGATATCTGATGGTTTGATGTCTTTTTCCATCAGGTTACGTATGGCTTTGCCGGCCTCCAAACACTCTTTCTGTTTTTCTTCACTCAATGCCGGGTTGGAAGATGAATAAGGCAAACTCATCCCCAATGCTTCTATTGCAGATGCCATGGTATTGGCGGTATACATACCACCGCAGGCACCGGCACCAGGACAAGCATGCTTCACAATTCCCTTAAAATCTTCTTCGCTCAGCTGGCCCGCGAGCTTTTGCCCGAGCGCCTCGAATGCGGAAACAATATTCAGGTCCTGTCCTTTATAATGCCCGGGTGCAATCGTTCCTCCGTACACCATGATAGCTGGACGATTCAATCTTCCCATCGCGATCAATGCACCAGGCATGTTCTTGTCGCATCCCGGTATCGCGATCAATGAGTCATAATATTGCGCTCCGCAAACTGCTTCGATGGAATCAGCAATAATATCCCGGCTCACCAATGAATAACGCATACCATCGGTTCCATTGCTCATACCATCACTTACCCCAATGGTGTTAAATATCAATCCAACCAGTTCATTGTCCCATACGCCCTGCTTCACCAGTTTGGCCAGGTCGTTCAGGTGCATGTTACAGGTATTGCCATCGTATCCCATACTTACTACGCCAACCTGAGCTTTCTGCAGATCAGCATCCGTGAGCCCGATGCCATAAAACATGGCTTGCGCAGCGGGCTGCGTAACATCCTGCGTAATCGTCTTACTGTACTTATTCAATTCAACTGCCATCATAGTTATTTTATCAACGAATCAACTGGTTTACCGTTCCACTTATTCCACGCCCGTGATCTCATTTACCAACTCCTGTTTATTCTCCACTATCAGGTTCTTGTAACTTTCCTGAATCAGCTTGCTCACACTGTTCTCCCATGCCATGGTAAAAGGATGGTCATCCAGTGACTGCAGTCCCACCACTTCGGCAGCGGTGCCGCAAAAAAATGCAGCGTCTGCTCCATACATGTCTTCCTTCACAAACATTTTTTCTACTACTTCAATATTCAGTTCGGCACAGAGTTCGAGTACCGTTGCGCGGGTGATCCCCGGTAAAATGTTGCCGGTAGCAGGTGTAAACAACCGCCCATCCCGCTCATAAAATACATTTGCCCCCGGCGCCTCGGCTACGTTGTCATTGATGTCTAGTAACAAGGCTTCGTCAAAACCCCTGGCTTTTGCTTCCTGGCTGGCGAGTATGGAATTCACATAATGTCCACCTGCTTTGGCATGTATCTTAAATCCCCTGGGATTGGGCCGTTGAAACGAAGAAACCATTACACGCAACAATTTATCTCCCAGGAATGGTGCCATCTCCCATGC
>JANPIE010000144.1:0-3814 GCA_031424835.1 Chitinophagaceae bacterium | reverse complement strand
TTTTAACACAGAGGGCACAAAGGTCCACGGAGTTCACGGAGAAAGAATTAAAAGTAATAAAGGACCAACTATTCCACTTCCACCACCATTTCAATCTCAACAGCAATATTCATTGGCAGGGAAATCATCCCCACCGCACTTCTTGCATGTTTTCCCTTCTCACCAAAAACCGCCACCATCAGATCGGAAAACCCATTGATCACTTTTGGCTGGTCAGTAAAGTTTTCTGTGCAGTTGACCATACCCAGCACTTTTACGATACGCTTTACTTTAGACAGATCGCCAATGGCTGCTTTCAGCGTGGCCAGCAGTGAAATGCCTGTGACTCTTGCGGCATGATAGCCCTCATCGATGGTTAAGTCCTTACCCAGTTTGCCAGTGATATAACCGCCTTTGGCCCCAAGATCAGGCCCATGCCCGGAGAGAAAAACCAGGTTGCCACTGCGTACATATTTCACATAATTGGCCACAGGCGCTGACGGCGCGGGAAGGGCTATACCCAGTTCTTTAAGTTTTACTTCAGGATCCTGTGCAACCAGTTTTTCAGTGGCGACCAACACCAGGAAAATGAGCAATATCTTTTTCATATGATCTCTGTTTAATGGAAGAATGACAAGCTATGAAAATCTATTTTATTTTATGTTCATTCTCCGGGGTCCTCTAAATTAATAGAAGGATCGGCTTTCTGCACTTATTTATGCTTTATTTATCGTGATGCTGCCTCTGAACCGCGGGTCCTCTACGATAGACCTCACGGAGAATCCTGTTTGAGCGGTTTAAGCAATGCTTTGCGGGATTGAAAAACAAAAAAACCCAACATCTCTGTCTGGGTCTTCGTGGTGTGGGCCGGGATGAAATCCAACTCGTTTAATTATCTAAATATCTAATCAGGGCCCTGATTTTATTCAAACATTGATGAATCAGAAAAACATGAGCCGATTAATTTACATATTCGGCTCATTTTATTCATATATTTGAGCCGATTAAAGTATCTATTCGGCTCATGGCAAAATATAACTGGCAAAAAAAAGATTGGCCACACTTCAAATTCCGGCTTGAAAACCCGGAAGAGGTACTTATCGCCTTTTCGGAAAAGACAGGCAGGGTATCAGGCATTTTGGAAGGGTTGCCCGAAGAAACCCGGCAGGAAGTTATTGTTGACATCATCCTCGCCGAAGCTATCAAGACTTCGGAAATCGAAGGCGAATATCCGAGCCGTAAAGACGTGCTTTCATCCATCCGAAAAAATCTGGGGCTGGATTATAAAGCAGGACCTGCCAGGGATAAATCGGCCGCAGGTTTGGGGGAATTAATGATCGATGTGCGCAAAACATTCAAAAAGCCATTGACGGAAAAGAAGTTGTTTGCGTGGCATAAAATGCTACTGGGAGAAAATAAACGAATAGCAACTGGGCAATGGCGCCGCCACAACGAACCTATGCAGGTAATCTCGGGGACGATAGGCAAAGAGAAAGTACATTATGAAGCGCCGCCATCCTCTCAGGTTTCGAAAGAGATGAAAAGATTTATTACCTGGTTCAATGAGACAGTTCCGGGCGGTACGAACGAAATCAAAAACGCCCCTGTTCGCGCAGCTATTGCGCATTTGTATTTTGAATCCATCCATCCCTTTGAAGACGGGAACGGAAGGATCGGCCGCGCCATTGCAGAAAAAGCATTGTCACAGACGATCGGCCGCCCCGTAGTGCTAAGTTTATCAAGAACGATAGAAGCAAAAAAGGATGCCTATTACGACTCGCTTGAAAAGGCACAGAAGTCAAATGAAATATCGAACTGGATGGAATATTTTGTGACAACTGTTTTGGACGCCCAAAAAGAAGCGGAACTGCAGATTGAATTCACCCTCAAAAAAGCAAGGTTCTTTGACCGGTTCAAAAATCAGCTAAACGATCGTCAATTAACCGTTATCAGGAGAATGCTCGAAGAAGGCACCAGGGGTTTCCAGGGCGGAATGAACGCGAGAAAATATATCGGTATCAGCAAGACTTCAAAAGCGACTGCAACAAGGGATATGCAGCAGTTACTGGAAATAGGCGTTTTTGTCAATGAAGGTAAGGCCGGCGGACGAAGTACCAGCTACCAGTTAGCTTTATAGGAATATTCGCATGAAAAGCATTTCAGGCCCATGCCCGGATAGAAAAACCAGGTTGCCACTGCGCACATATTTCACATAATTGGCAATAGGCGCTGTGGGGGCGGGAAGGACTATGCCAAGTTCTTTGAGTTTTAATTCAGGATTTTGCGCAACTAATTTTTCAGTAGCAACCAATACGAGGCAAATGAGCAATATCTTTTTCATACGATTTAAATTTAATGGATGAAAGAACAACCCGCGCTGAAAATTTACATTATTCTAAGTGCATTCTCTCCGGGTGTTCTTCTAAATTAATAATAAAAGAAAGTTCTCCGCTGATGTCTCACGAAGTGGACTCTGCGGGTAGAAGAAATAGCAATGTTTCATGCGCCCCCGAAAGAAGCGGGAAGTTTTTGCCACAGATTTCACAGATTAGCACAGAAAAGAAAAAATCTGTGTTAATCCGTGAAATCTGTGGCTTGTCTTTTCCGATCGAAAATTCAAATTCTACACGTAACTTTCTATAAAACCTCGCGTATGTGCAATTTTCTTTCTCCGCAAAGTGTCCACCGACAAATTAATAATAGAAAGTTCTCCGCAGATGTCTCACGAAGTGGACTCTTCGAGTAGAATGCGACGATCTTTATTCCCCCGCGTTACAGAGAGCCGTACGCCAACCCTTTCCATTATTTTGCTTATATTTAAACAGAGGATCGTTAGATTTATAAATACCAAATACACAACCCATATGTCTCAATCCCGTTCATCCCGCAATAACACATCACGCCGTTCTTTTCTGTACCAGGGTTCAATGGCTACGGTTGGTATGCTGATCACCGGCAAGTCTGTATTGGCGGGCAATTTTTTCCAGGCAAAACCAGATTCATTAATAAAGGGGGTTCAGATCGGCGCCATCACGTATTCTTTCAGGAGCCTCCCCGGTAACCCCGACCAGGTTTTACAATATTGCATAGACAGCAATATAAGCGCCATTGAATTAATGGGCGATGCGGTGGAAGATTTTGCCGGCAAGCCTGCAAACCCCGTGAAGCTCCCGCCGCGTGTACCCGGCCAGCCGCGTCCCGAACTGACCACCGAACAAAAAGCGCAACTGAAAGAATACCAGCAGCAGGTAGCTGCCTGGAGAGAGGGGGTATCCATGGATACATTCAAAGAGATCCGCAAAAAATACAACCGCGCGGGCGTTAGCATTTATGCATTCAAACCCAATGCATTCAATCCCGACAATACAGATGGCGAAATTGCGTATGCGCTGCAAGCTGCCAAAGCATTGGGCGCTGCATCCGTAACCCTTGAGCTGCCCACGGATCCCGCTCATTCCAAACGCCTGGGTGGGCTGGGAGAAAAACACAAAGTATACATCGGATACCATGCGCATTTACAAGCCACTGATACTGCCTGGGATCTTGCGCTTAGCCAGTCTCCCTACAATTCCATGAACCTCGATTGCGGTCATTATATTGCTGCCGGGGGAAACAATACCAAAGAAAGTTTACTGGCGCTTATTGAGGCCAAACATGACCGTATCACTACCATGCACATCAAGGACCGCCAAAACAAAATCAACGGCGGCAAGAATATGCCCTGGGGCGAAGGCGATACCCCTTTAAAGGAGATCCTTACACTGCTAAGGGATAAAAAATATAAAATACCGGCAAGTATTGAATTGGAATATGATATCCCCGCCGGGTCCGATGC
>JANPIE010000143.1:0-29775 GCA_031424835.1 Chitinophagaceae bacterium | reverse complement strand
GCCAGTAGTATCCAGATGGTCCGGGGATTGATGGCATCCACTGTTACGCCACCCATTTTTTCATTGGTATGAATTTCACGGAGAGGCTGCAATGCATAGCGTGCCGGGTATCTTGCCGTTCCATTCCAGAGTCCTTCCTTTTTTAATGTGGCAGCCTCATCGGGGTAGTATTTTTGCCGAATGGAGGACAGCTTTTCCGACTCAGCGGTAACACTGGTTCCTGTATGTAGCTGTACAAAAGTAGGGTAGCCCGAGCGCTTCCAGTTTGCCACACTTCGTTTACCTGATTTCGTTCCGGCATAATAATCAAAGTTGCCCAGGATCTCAAAGCTGATACTCGAATTTGCAGGGATATCTTCTGCAACGCCGCTCACCATAAAGGGTTCAAAGGCGCTGTCCAGTTTCACTTCCACAGCTTTCCCGACTACATTCGTTTCTCCGAAAAGTAACAGGGCATTCTTTTTTGTGAGTATAATATTTTTTGGATTGGAAAGCGCTGTTGCCGGGTTGCCGGAAAGCAGTTTGAATGAGAACATGGAAAGGAAGGCAGGATCTACAAAAGTTACTTTCAGGCTGCGTGTTTTGTTGTCCACGCGCACAAAATCCCGAAAGCCGTCCTTGATACGTGTATAAGCTTTTATCCCTGGAAGGTCCTGTTGAATGGCAGGACCCAAAGGCATGGGATGGTAGGTTGCGGTGCTGGCCCCCTGGTCCTTTATCGCGTCTATATCAAGATATACCCTGTAAAGTTGGTCACTGTTCTTGTGAAAGCGGTCAAAACTGAATTCGTTGATCGCAAATAAAAGGAAAAGTGCAAAACACGCCAGGCCTACGGACAATCCAATAACATTAATAAACGCCAGGCCTTTCTGTCGGGAAAGATTTCGCAGGGCTATTTGGATATAGTGCTTTACCATATATTTTATTTATGCGGACCGCCTGTGTGCTATCCTTTTCAGGATGGGTCCTGTTTTAACTTCCTTTGTAACATTTTACGCTCCGCAACAAACTATATTTACTCGGTTCGTAAACTCTTAACAGGATTAGAAATAGCCGCCTTAAGCGCTTGTATTCCCACGGTCAGTAGTGCGATGATCGCGGCCACCAGCCCTGCTACCAGGAATATCCACCAGCTTATGGAAATCCGGTAAGCAAAATCCGTTAACCAGGTATCCATCGCGTACCAGGCAATCGGAAAAGCGATAACAGCAGCTACTGCAACCAGTTTCAGGAAATCTTTCGATAACAACGCCACCAGGTTACCCGGACTTGCGCCCAGTACTTTGCGGATGCCGATTTCTTTAACTCTTTGTGAAATGGCAAAAGCAGAGAGCCCCAGCAGACCAAGGCAGGCAATGAATATTGCAATGCATGAAAAAATGGTGAAAAGGCTGCTCTGCCGCTGCTCAGAGCTGTAAAGTCTTCCGAAATTCTCATCCAGGAAAGTATATTCATAGGGAGTTTCAGGAGCGAACTTCTTCCATACATTCTCAATTGTCTGGAGCGTGCTGTTGATATTGGAAGCGCTAAGCTTTACGGATAATTGTCCAAAAAATCCATTTTGGTCGGGCCTGGGTAAAACGAATACAATAGGAGCGATCTTGTTATGCATCGACTCAAAATGAAAGTCTTTGGTTACTCCAATGATCTTGCCGCGCGTGCCACCATAGTTAAAATCTTTTCCGATCGCCTTTTCTGCGGATTGCCAGTTTAATGCAGTGGCTACCGCCTCGTTGATGATAAAGTTGGCTGTATCGGTTGCATAGGCACGGTCAAAATTTCTGCCCGCAGCCATTTGGATATTGTAGGTAGCTATGAAATCATGATCTATGGCAAGGTATTTCAGTTCTGCATTTACGGGCTGAAGTGTATCGGCGTCAACCACTGATGCCCCCTGCGAATCCAGCAGTCTGCCTGTGGGAATGCGGGATGAACGCGCTACGTTCTTGACCCCGGTGGTAGCTATCAATTCATTCCGGAACGATTCATATTGGGAAACTGTGCCGATGGTATTAGGCATTACTACCACGTGTTCCTTTGTATAGCCTAAAGACTTCTGCTGCATGTATTTCAGTTGCTGGAATACGATGGCCGTAGTAATGATGAGTACAATGGAAATGGCAAACTGCACTACCACCAATGCCTGTCTGAATGAAATGCTTTTGCCGCCTACCCGGAACAAGCCTTTTAATGTTTTTACGGGTTGAAAAGATGACATAAACAGGGCAGGGTAGATGCCAGATACGGTTCCCACAACAAACGGTACGAGCAAAATTACCAATAGCCACTTCCATTGCATGAACAGCGCCATTGAAAGATGCAGTCCCGATAATTTGTTTAACCAGGGTATTGCCAGCCAGGTCAATCCCAGTGCCATCAGCATAGCCAGCGCCGAGAGCAGTACGGATTCGCTGAGGAATTGGGCAACCAATTCAGTTTTGGTGGCGCCCGTTACCTTGCGGATACCAATTTCTTTGGCCCGTAGCGTTGACCTTGCCGTTGAAAGGTTCATATAATTGATGCAGGCGATCAGCAGTATGATCAGGGCAATGCCAGAGAATATGTATACCCTTTTGATATCGCCATTTTCTTCTGCTTCATAATCAAGATGCGATGTAAGGTGTATATCCGTCAGCCGCTGCAGATCCAGTTTTGTACCCGATGAGGTTTTGAATGAAGCGGGCGCACCGGGTAAATGCACCATACGATCCAGGAAAGCGGGAAACTGCGATGCTATATTGCCTGCAGGGTAATTTTCAGGTAACAGCAGGTAGGTAAAAAAGGAATTGTTACCATAATTGGTTTGCAGGTTTCTTTCTCCATATACAGCGGAATCTTTCAGGGTATTGAAGGATACCATCATTTCAGGATGCATATGCGCGTTACTGGGCCATGACTTATACACACCGGTTACCTTCAGGTTAAACTGGTTGTTGATCTTTATCATTTTATTCATCGGATCCTCCTGGCCAAAATATTTTCTAGCCA
Organism: Chitinophagaceae bacterium; assembly: GCA_031424835.1. Taxonomy (GTDB): domain Bacteria; phylum Bacteroidota; class Bacteroidia; order Chitinophagales; family Chitinophagaceae; genus Sediminibacterium. The sequence continues at coordinate 26,787 of JANPIE010000143.1, read as the reverse complement.
GATCCTCGGAAAGCATCACTGTAAAAGGGTCGTACAATGCTTTTTTCGGGTTGCCTTTTGTTACATCTACCTTGAAGACATCAAACAGGTGCTCATCAGCAAAGAAAACATTGGTCTCATTGAACATCTTGTCTTCATACTTAACGGGGGTTTTTCCGTTGGGAAGCAGGCGGGTGATCTTCTCGATGTCAGGGAAATAATTTTTTAAGAGCGGACCAAAAGGGGGCGCAATGGTACCAAGTCTCAAAGACACTACACCATCCCTGTTATTAAAGCTCCTGGTTACCCTGTATATCCGGTTCGCATTGGGGTTATAGGTATCATAGCTTGTTTCGTGCAGGATATATGCGGTAATCAGCAGGCAGCAGGTGAGCCCCACCGTAAGTCCGAACAGGTTAATAAACGAAATGAATTTATGCTTCATCAGGTTTCGCCAGGCCATTGTTAGGTAGTTGCGGATCATGTGAGTATTGTTAAATGTTAAATGTTAAGTGTTAAATGCTAAATTCAGTGTTAGTAAAAGACACCTGCGGTCCCTTCAATTCAACACTTGCCATTAAACATTCAACACAATCAATCACTCTGTTCTCAAACTCTTAACCGGGTTGGCGGTTGCGGCCCTGATGGCATGGTAGCTTACTGTGAGCAAGGCTATTAATACACTCAGTCCTGCAGCAAGAACAAATATCCACCACTCAATGCTTACCCTGTATGGATAGTTCTGCAACCAGTTATGCATTAGCCACCATGCCACCGGTGATGCCAGTACAAAGGATATGATGACCAGGCCCACAAAATCTTTGGACAGCAGCGAAACGATGCCGGTCACTGAAGCCCCCAGTACTTTTCGTACACCTATTTCCTTGATTCGTCCCTCGGCCATGTAGGCTGCCAGTCCAAATAAGCCGAGACAGGAAATGAAAATGGTGAGGCCTGCAAACAATGCGGCCAAAGTACCGGTACGCTGTTCAGATTTGAATTTGGCCGCATATTCTTCGTCGATGAACTTGTACTCGAAAGGAAATTGTGGGTTATATTTTTTAAAGATGCCCTCTGCTCTTTTTAGATTTTCTGCTGTTGAGTTGTTGCTGTTCAGTTTGAAATGGATTACATTAAACCATGCTTTTGAACTTTGTATGACCATGGGCTTGGTAGGGTAGTAGGGGGATTGCAGAATAAAATCTTTTATCACACCCACTACATGCCATTCCTTGCCATTATTTTTTACAATCTGGCCCAGCGGTTCTTTAAAACCCATCGCTTTAACGGATGATTCATTCAGCAGCATGGCAGTTGAATCAGTTGGAAACTCTTTCAGGTTGAAATCCCGGCCCCTGATGATCTGCAGTCCTGCTGTTGCAGTGAGGTCCTCGTCTGCATTGAAGACATCAAAATCTGTCCTGTCATTGGGCGCTTTGCCTTTCCATTCTACACCCCAGGTATCGCTCCATCCTTCTGTTAACGGGGCACTGGTTTTGGTAACCGAGGTTGCAGCGCCACTGCTTAGCAGTTCATTTTTTACCAATGGGTAATTCTTGTCAAGATCGCCCGTAAGAAAATGATAGGCCAGGTTATTCTTGTTATAACCTGTTTCCCTGTTTTGCGCGTGCTGTATCTGTTCCTTTACGATGGCGGTGCAGATGATCAAAATAATTGCAAAGGTAAACTGCAGTACTACCAATACTTTTCTTGGCGTTACGATTTTATCGCTTTTCAGGAATGTGCCTTTCAAAACTTTTACGGGTTTGAATGCCGAAAGGTAAAATGCCGGGTAACTGCCTGCGATAATGCCGGTTACCACTATAAAGCCAAGGAACACCAGCCAGAACATGATGCTGCTATAGTCAACAGAAAGTTGCTTATCAGTAAGCACGCTGAAAGACGGCAAGGATAACTGCACGATCAGTAATGCAAAAATTCCTGCGATTAATGCGATGAGTATTGACTCGCCCAGGAACTGCCGGATCAGCGATGCTTTACTGGCACCCACTACTTTTCGGATCCCCACTTCTTTGGCCCGTTTTTCACTCCGGGCAGTACTCAGGTTCATGAAATTGATACAGGCTATCAGCAGGATAAAAGCGGCTATCACCGCAAACATTTTTACAAAATCTATTAACCCACCATCCTCTTTGCCATTCGTAAAATTGGAGTACAAACGCCAGCGGCTGATGGGGTAAAGAAACATTTCGTTGGTTGGCTCATCCTTCGTATGGTTGCGCTTGATCAACTTGATTTTGGGCGCAAGGGAAGCCAGCGTGGCATTGGGCTTTAGCAGTACATAATTTCTTGTTGAATTGTTGCCCCAGTTTTCATCATCATTGCCTTCCTTACGGAGGTACGACCAGGGAAGCAGGTATTCGAATTTGAAACGGGTATTCGTGGGAAGATCCTTTAATACACCGGTAACTGTAAAATTGTCTTTGTTGTCAATCTTTATGATCTTACCCATCGGCTCCTCGCTGCCAAAGAGTTTGCTGGCAAGCTTTTCCGTAAGCACAATCGAGTGCATATCTTTCAGTACCGTACCGGGGTCACCCTTCAGTAAGGGAAAACTGAACACAGTAAGAAAATTGGAGTCAACAATATTTCCCGTCAGGGTAATCCGCTTGTCGCCAATGGAAAAAAGATAACTGCTTGGCCAGTTTACTCTCGCAACCTGTTCGATCTCGGGGTATTCCTTCTCGGCTGCGCGCGCAAAAACTTTAGGCGTTGTATTCCAGGATTGCAGTTTGCCACTAAAGGTGTCCTGGTTCCAGGCCTCATAGATGCGGTCTTTTTTCTCGTGAAACTGGTCGAAATTAACTTCATACTGTATCCATAAAATGATCAGTATGGCACTGGCCATGCCAACAGCTAGTCCCAGTATATTAATGAAGGAAAAACCTTTGTTTTTCAATAAATTCCTGACAGCAATTTTGAAATAGTTTTTGATCATGGCAGTTGTGTTGGATCGGTTATTCCGGTATTGATTTAAATAATACCGATCGGTATTATTTAAATTAGCGCGCTTATACTAAAATATTTTCAGTAACTGTTTGTCCATCCAGCATACGGATTATGCGGTGACTGTAGCGTGCATCGTGTTCAGAGTGTGTAACCATAATAATCGTGGTACCCTGTTCATTCATGTTGGTAAGCAGTTCCATTACCTCATTGCCATTAGAGGAATCGAGATTTCCGGTTGGCTCATCCGCCAGTATCAGTTTTGGATTTTTCACTACCGCGCGGGCCACCGCCACACGCTGTTGCTGTCCACCGGATAACTGCTGCGGGTAGTGATTGCGGCGATGCATGATCTGTACTTTTTCAAGCACTTCTTCCACCCGTTTTTTCCTGTCGGCCGCTTTAACGCCCGTATAGATCAATGGGAGTTCCACGTTCTCGAAAACGGTAAGCTCATCTATCAGGTTAAAACTCTGGAACACAAAACCAATATTGTGTTTGCGAAGGTCCGCACGCTGGCGCTCGTTGAATTTTGCTATCTCCGTATCATTAAATACAAAACTGCCGGCATCGGGATCATCCAATAGCCCGAGTATATTCAGTAGCGTGGATTTCCCGCAGCCGGATGGACCCATCACTGCAACAAACTCTCCTTTTTTGATCTCCATAGACAATTTGTTTAGTGCAATGGTCTCTACCTCATCGGTTCGGTAGATCTTTTCGAGGTCGGTGATTTTTATCATGTTTTGTTTTTTATCTTAATTTACAATTAGCTATTTACGATCCAGTTTCGTTTGTTATGGTTTCTTCAGCACCAGTTCCTGCATGTTCCCATAAGTTTCATAACTCGAGGTTACCACCCTGTCCCCGGGTTTCAGTCCCGACAATACCTCATAGTAATCCGGGTTTTGCCTGCCCAGTGAGATGTCTACTTTATAGGCCATGGTGCCGCTTTCATTTACTTTAAAGATCCAGTTGCCCCCTGTTTGCTGGTAGAAGCCCCCTTTGGGCACAAGAACCGCCGTTGTTTCATCACTCAGAGCGAGCAGGATCTGCAAAGTCTGTCCGCGTCGAATGCCCTGTGGTACATCACCCACAAATAACATGTCTACCTGGAAACGCCCATTGGTTACCTGTGTAAATACTTTGGTGATCTTTAATTTATAGGTCTTGTTTGCAAACGTAAAATCACCTGTAAGACCCGTGAAAATGCGCGACAGATAATGTTCATCAACATCTACCCGCACCTTAAATCCACTAAGTACATCAATCTGGCCAAGCCTGTCTCCTTCCCGTTTTGTCTGGCCGATCTCAGCATCCAGCGATGTAAGTTGTCCGTCAATAGGCGCACGCACAATCAGGTCGCCTACTTTTTTACGCATTACGTTCAATGCATTTTGCGACCCGGTGTATGACTGGCGCGCCTGTTCCAGTTGCTGCCTGTTGGAAGAAGAGTCCTGCGACAGTATCTGCCCGGTGAGTCTTTTTTTGTTCAGCAGGTAGTTGTAATTGTTTTCGGAGGTCTTGAATTCCTGTAAACCAATGGCTTTCTGTTCGTATAAATGCTTGTTCAGTTTGTACAATCGTTCTGCTTCTGTCAGCTGGCTCTCCACGTCTGTCATCTGGTTGAGTTTGTTTACAGTATTCTGCTGTGCTGCGTTGCGGGAAATCTGCATCTGGGTGAGCAGGTTGTAAACAGAGGTTTCCTGGTTTACCAGGCTTAATTGCAGGTTGGTGTTGGATAATTTAAGAATAGGCTGGCCCTTGGTCATAATGGCGCCATCATCCACGTATTTATATTCTACCCTTCCACCTTCCGTGGCATCCAGGTAGATAGAAGTGATGGGCAATACGATGCCATTTACCGGGATGGCATCTTTATAAGGTCCTTTTTTGACTTCGCTGATGGTGATACGCTCCGTATCCACGTTGAGTTTGGCTTTGCCCGAAGTGAAATAAAAGCTGGCTGCTGCCAGGGCAACAATGGCGGTTACAATAACAATTGTCAGGATCCGTTTTTTACTCCATTTCTTTTTTTGTATGACTCTGTCCACTGCGTTAGATTTTGGTTTGAACGTTTAAATGAGTTTGATAAGGCTGAAGTTATCGGTGGATTGTGTACCGCACCGATCCTGCTTACGTGAACTTACATGTAACAGCAGCAATACACCAATCGTTCCTGCCAAAAGAAAGAACGCAATCAGTCCGGCTTTGTGTTTGGATGCTGTCATCATAAGTTTTGCTGTGGGTAAGTAATGGAAACGATTATGCCAATTTCTAATGCCGCTGATAATCAACTCTTTGCTCAACCGGTTTCCCGGGCCACTGTTCGTATCCGTTACAAAGAGTGTCCGCTTTTGATACAGTGGTCATTCTCCCTATTTTACCTAAAGTGTTCTGGTTCAAATTATTATCTTACTGGTATATTTATAGTTCATAGGGTAACTGCTTGCTTGGTTTTTCAGGCTACTGGTGGATAACGTTTTAAAGGGGCAATGGTTACAACGGAATTAAAGGACGGATCAACAGGCAGAAAAAACAGCAAAACACTAAGCAACTAAACTAACAGACCTAAACAAGCTATGAGCCTCAAAAAAGCCACCATTCTTGCTATCGATGACGATCCCGATGTACTCACCGCGGTACGCCTGTTATTGCGTACGGAAGTAAAGGAGATCATTACTGAGAAGAATCCGGAACAACTGCCTTACCTGCTTGCCAAAGGTGATATTGACCTGGTATTGCTGGATATGAATTTTAATGCCTCTATCAATACGGGTAATGAAGGAATTTACTGGCTGCAGCGTATCAAGGAAATGAAACCCGAAACTTCGGTAATCATGATAACAGCTTATGGTGATATTGACCTGGCTGTTCGGTCCTTAAAGGAGGGCGCTTCAGATTTTGTGGTGAAACCATGGCATAATGAGAAATTACTGGCTACCCTAACCAATGTGCTCCGCAATCGGGAGTTGCATAAGACCAATCTTGCCGGTATGCGTCATACGCCCGGCAGTTCCGGCGGGGGCATGATAGGAGAGAGCGAGGTGATGCAGGATATTTTTTACAAGATTGAAAAAATAGCGCCTACAGATGCCAACATACTCATATTGGGGGAGAATGGTACAGGGAAGGACCTGATAGCAACCGCCATCCATGAGCAATCATTACGGGCAAAAAAACCATTTATAAAAGTAGATGTGGGCTCGCTTACCGAAAGCCTTTTTGAGAGTGAATTATTCGGGCACAAAAAAGGCGCGTTTACAGATGCGCGGGAGGACCGGATGGGACGGTTTGAATCCGCCAGTGGTGGTACGCTTTTCCTGGACGAAATTGGTAATATTTCACTTCAGCAACAGGCAAAGCTGCTTTCTGTTTTGCAAAACAGGCAGGTAACCCGGCTGGGCACCAACCAGGCTTTACCCATTGATATCCGGCTGATCTGCGCTACCAATATTCCCCTGAGTGAACTGGCTAATGAAAACAGGTTTCGGAAAGACCTGATATACCGGATCAATACGGTTGAGATTACCGTACCTCCGCTGCGAAAACGGAAAGATGATATACTTCTGCTGGCCAGGCACTTTGCGAAGATTTATGCCAATAAATATTTGAAACCCAATATACAGTTCCATTCATCCGCATTGGATAAATTGCAGCAATACCCGTTTCCCGGCAATGTGCGCGAGCTTCAGTACACCATTGAACGGGCCATCATCATGTCTGACTCAGAAATGATACAGGCCGCTGACCTTCTGTTTTCGCCGATAGAATCCAGCACTGATGAAGTTCCCGAAGAAGAAGTGTTCAAGTTAAGTACGATGGAAAAAAATACGATACTGCGTGTGATAGACAAACACCATGGCAATATCAGCAAAGCTGCCAAAGAACTCGGACTCACACGAACCGCATTATACAGAAGACTGAGTAAATATGACATTTAAGAGATTCCAGTGGGATATACTGGTTCGGGTTATCCTGGTGTTCATCACGCTTTTAGCTGCTGCCTTCCTGCTCGTGAAGGAGTTGTATTTGTACGTATTGCCGCTGCTACCGGTAATTATATACCAGGTGATCGACTTTTACCGTTTCCACAAGCTGGCGCAGATTGAGGTGGAACAGTTTGTGGAGTCTATCCAATACCGCGATTTTTCAAGAAATTTCAATGTATCCAACGCACCGCTGGAGCTAAAACCGCTGCGCAAAGGATTTAACCAGATCAACAGCGCCTTCAAAGTTATCTCCAAAGAAAAGGAAACGCAGTACCAGTACCTGCAGAAGATACTTGAACTGGTGGATACGGGCATTCTGTCTTACGAGTTGGAAAGCGGTGAGGTGGTTTGGATGAATGAGTCCTTAAAAAAAATGTTGCTGGTACCTTACCTGCGCACCATTCACCTGTTGGAGAAACGAGACGCAAGGTTGTATGAGCAGGTGATCAGCCTTAAACCCGGTAATAGCCATATTGCCACCGTGCATCACGAAAAAGAATCGTTTAAGATCATATTGTCGGCTACGGCCTTTCAAACGGAAGGTAAAAAATTCCAGCTGGTGGCATTCCAGAATATCAATGAGGCGCTGGATGAGACAGAGTCGAAAGCATGGCAAAAACTATTGAGCGTAATGACGCATGAGATCATGAACTCTGTTGCTCCCATTTCTTCGCTGGCAGACACATTGAAGAACCGCCTGCAGCAGTCTGTTCAGCACCTGGATAACAGCAATGGGGTAGTTGATGACCTGGAAGTGGGCATCAATACGATAAAGCGCAGAAGCGAAGGGCTGTTGAAGTTTGCCGAAGTATACCGCAACCTGAACAAAATTACCACGCCCAATCTCAAACATGTTTTTGTGCGTGACCTTTTTGAGAACATGCATAACCTCATGCAGCCTACACTAAACCAGAAAGGGATTGAGATGGAAACCATCCTTAAGGACCCTGAACTAACGCTGGATGTGGACACAAACCTTATTGAACAGGTACTGATCAATCTTATTGTAAACGCGATAGAAGCCGTTAAAGATTGTGATCATCCCCGCATCGTGTTATCCGCCACTGTTACCAATACAAATAAAGTAGTGGTGAAAGTATCTGATAATGGTTATGGAATGAATGAAGAAGTAATGCAGAATATATTCATCCCATTCTTCTCTACTAAAAAGAACGGCAGTGGCATCGGCCTGAGCCTTTGCAAACAGATAATGATGCTTCACAAAGGTAATATCAACGTGCAATCACTGGAAGGGAAGGGAACAGCCTTTGCGTTGCAGTTCTAAAGTATACAAGCCAGAATACCGTAATCCCCAACCAGCATAACGTGTGCAACCGGTATTTTCACCCGCATTTTTTTCAACATCGGTCAGGGGTATCAGCAAAATAGGGAGTTTCCCTGCTGCGGTTGCGTTCCACCGATTTTCTTGTGGCTTTCACCTTTCCATGGTACTCCTTTTGCGGCCTTTTCTTTTTACAACGATATATTTAAACTTCAACCTTAAACAACCCACTAAATCCCATGAAGAAATTATCTGTTCTGAGTTTTGGCGTTGCTCTGGTCATTGTGTTTGCTTATTGCAGCCCTGCCAGGAATGCTACAGTTACCCGGCCTGCCCTGGTTAGTTATGATGCGAATGTAGCGCCGATACTTTCCGCCAATTGCATGCCCTGCCATTTTCCTGATAAAGGAGGGAATAAAAAACCATTGGACAGCTATAACGCGGCGAGTTCCCAGATCGATGAGGTGCTAAGACGTATCCAGTTGAATCCCACCGACCGTGGATTCATGCCTTTCAAACATCCCCGGTTGTCCGACAGTACCATCAACGTGATGAAAAAATGGAAGGATGATGGATTGGTGAAGTAGTCCGCTGACTTTTCACTGAATTGGTAGCCGCATATACGCAGATTTACCCGCGCACCGGGTAAGCCGCGCATACGCGGCTTTTTGTTTGCCTTCTATAGCACAAAAGTGGGAATTATATAAATTTTTCAGAGAGTTGTGTAATACCTGAAAAGCACCATAGCCCGACATTTGTATAAATTTTTATGGAACCAGGTTTCATCATATCCATTTTGGTCATTACGGCTCTGGCCATCGTGATCCAGTTGATACCCCGTCCCGGTTCCGGCCCCAAAACCCCGCCGGGTTTTTGACCGCAGAGCATATTTTTTTTCATATAGCAGTTAGTTTTGGTACAACCCCTGTTTTTACAGGGGTTTTTTTGGGTCGAAAGGGCAAAAAGGAAAAGTGAAATGTGAAAAGTGAAAAGTGAAAAGTGAAAAGTGAAATGTGAAATGTGAAATGTGAAAGTTGAGAGGGGGGAAGAGACGGGAATAGGGATACAGGGGGAGAGAGCGGCCACATTATATATTCTGGTCTCCTCGTTACGTTTTCTGCTAACAGCTAACAGCTAACAGCTAACAGCTAACAGCTAACAACCAACAGCTAACAACCAACCCCTAGTCCCTTTTTTCCGTTTTGACTTTTCACCTCATTATCTCTATCTTTTCGTTGCCAAAAACGATGCAATATGAGAATTCTGTTTACTGTTTTCCTTCTTGCTGCCTCTCATTTACTTGCGGCGCAAAACTATACGCCTGCCCCGGCCAACCTGGCAGCGCGGGAGCAATTTCAGGATATGAAATTCGGGATGTTCATTCACTGGGGTGCCTCGAGTGTGTTGGGTAGTGGAGAGTGGGTGATGAATAACCGCAACATCCGTGTGAACGAGTACACCGGCCTGATACGCGTATTCAACCCGCTTGATTTTGATGCGAAGCAATGGGTAGCCACTGCAAAAAATGCCGGCATGCGATACATAACTTTTATAACCCGGCATCATGACGGGTTTAGCAACTGGGATACCAAACAATCAAACTGGAAAATCACCAACACACCCTATGCAAAAGACGCACTCAGGCAATTGGCCGATGAGTGCCAGAGGCAGGGAATCAAATTATTTTTGTACTACTCTTTACTTGACTGGTACCGCTCAGATTACCAGTATGAGACCGGAAAAACGGGAAAAGGTACAGGCCGGACCGCCAAAAGCGACTGGGACAGTTATATCCGTTTCATGAAGGCGCAATTGACAGAACTGCTTACGGGTTATGGGCCCATTGCGGGTATCTGGTTTGATGGGCATTGGGATCAACTGGACAATGACCATGATAAAACGCTGCAATCAAAAGTTAACTGGCACTATGACGAGATCTATACGCTGATTCACCAACTGCAGCCACAATGCCTGATATCCAACAACCACCATTTATCGCCCATACCCGGTGAGGATTTCCAGGCTTTTGAAAAAGACCTCCCGGGTGGAAATACAACAGGGTTTGGCGGGGCGAGCATTTCTCAGTTACCATTAGAGACCTGCGAGACAATGAATGATTCATGGGGTTACAACATGACGGACCGAAAATACAAATCCGTTCCCGCCCTTGTGCATTATATGGTGAATGCAGCGGCGCGCAATGCCAATTTTCTGCTCAATGTGGGACCTATGCCCAATGGCCAGATCCAAAAAGAATTCACAGACACGCTCGCGCAACTCGGTAAATGGATGCAACAAAACGGCAGCAGTATCTATGGTACCCGGGGCAATATAATCACCCCGCAGGACTGGGGTGTGGTTACCGCGAAAGAAAAAACCTGGTATGTACATGTGTTGAAAAAACCGGGAGAGCCTTACGTTTTTATCCCGCAGGTAAAAGAAAAAATTGTCAGTGCAGTTTTGCTCAAAGACAAGACAAATGTTTCCTTCCGGCAGCAGGCCGAGGGTGTTTTTGTGTACCTGGACCCGGGGAAGCTTGATGATATCGATACCATCATTCAACTCACCCTGCAATAATGCGCGCGATTGTATGCAGAAAGCCCGGAGAACTTGTTTACCGGGAGTTGCCTATGCCTTTGGCATCGGAGGGATATACCCTCGTTCGAATTCGCAGGATAGGGATCTGCGGCACGGACCTGCATGCGTACGAAGGAACGCAGCCTTATTTTACTTATCCCCGCATTCTGGGTCATGAGCTTGCTGCTGAAATCGTTGAAACAGATGTCAATGATTTTTCAAAAGGGGAGAGGGTCACCATCCTGCCTTATTTTGCCTGCGCCCAATGCTTTGCCTGCCGATCGGGTAAGCCCAATTGCTGTTCACAGTTAAATGTTTGCGGCGTGCATGTGGATGGTGGAATGGTGGACTATTTTTCCGTTCCCACCGCATCGCTTATTCATGGGGATGGCTTGTCTTATGATGCGCTGGCGCTGGTAGAACCGCTGGCCATTGCCGCACATGCCGTACGAAGGGCGGGCGTGGTGCCAGGGGAATTTGTGCTGGTTGCGGGAGCAGGACCCATTGGGTTAGGTATCATGGAATTTGCACGCATTGCAGGTGCCAAAGTGATAGCGATGGATGTGAACGCAGAACGTCTGCAATTCTGCGAAGAAAAACTGTCAGTTCCTTATACCATCAATCCTTTGAATGGCGCAGTCACCCAAACATTGCAGGAAATCACGAATGGTGATATGCCCGGGTTGGTGATTGACGCTACGGGTAACCTTGGCGCGATTAACCAGGCATTTGGTTTTCTGTCGCACGGAGGACGCTATATTCTGGTAGGATTACAGAAAGGAGATATTGCGGTGAGCCACCCTGAGTTTCATAAACGGGAAGCGACGCTGATGAGCAGCCGCAACGCCACTCGTTCCGATTTTGAAGAGGTTATGAAACACATTCAGGACGGTAACCTGGATCCTGCTGCCTTTATCACGCACCGGGTTCCATTTTGTGAACTGGTGCAACAGTTCTCATCCTTTCTTAATCCGGCATCAGCGGTGATCAAAGCGGTGATTTCTATTGACTAATTTTTGTCATAATTTATTTCGGTAAGAAAATACGGAACGTGGTTCCGGTGCCCGGGGTGCTGCTGGCCTTAATGCTGCCGCCATGGTTTTCAACTATCTTCTTTACAATCGCTAACCCGATACCCGTTCCGTCAAATTGACGGCCATTAAGGCGTTGGAAAATGCCGAATATTTTATCAACGTATTGTTCGTCGAAACCGATGCCGTTGTCGGCTACTTCAATGCAGATAAAATTGCCCGGGTCGGCACCGTTCACTCCAAAATCGGCCAGTATCTGCCCCTTCATGGGCTTTTCAGTGATGTTGATGGCCGGGGTTTTCTTATCATTAAATTTCAATGAATTGCTGATCAGGTTCTGGAAAAGCTGGTGCAGTTGACCCGGCACTGCCTGTATGACCGGTAAACTGCCCACATGTATGCAGGCTTTTGCCTCGGCGATGGTTATCTCCAGGTCATCAAGTATGCGCCTGATTATTTTTTCCAGGTTTACGGCGCTGCGCGGGAGATCGTTATTAGAGAGTTTGGAAAGCGTAAGCACATCTTCGATAAGGATCTGCATACGGCGTGATGCATGGGTAATTTTATTGAGATATGCAAGGTCCTCGTCCGAAAATTTCTCTTTTAGTTTTTCACTAAGGATATTTCCAAACACCTGAATTTTTCGAAGAGGCTCTTTGAGGTCATGCGAAGCTACCGACGCAAACTGTATCAGGTCCATATTTGACCTTTCCAGTTGCATGTTTGAATCCACCAGTTGTTCCGATGTATTTTTAAGCTCCTGGTAACTCATTGCAATAAGCTCTGTTGATTTTTTCTTCTCTGTAATATCTGTATGCGTACTTACAAACCCGTCGAACATTTTTACAACGGTGACCTCAAACCATTTGTCATCTTTTTCTATATAATGTTCAGAATTTGCTATGTTGCCGGTCTCAATTACAGAACAGCACATGTTAAAATATTCCTGCGGGGTTGCGGGAAAAACCTGTTTCATGTTTTTGCCGATCAGGCTGCTAACGGGCTTGCCGAACATTTGCGCATAGGTTTCATTAGCGGCCAGGTAGGTGAAGTCGATGATCCTGTTATCCTCATCGCGCACTGCTTTTTTTGCGGCGATACCGTTGGTGCTGCTGTTAAACACACCTTCCAGGATTCCCGATAATTTTTTTGATTCCGTTACATCAATGAAATTGATCACGGCGCCGTCAATGGACTTATCTCTCTTCATGTAAGGGTTGATCCGGGTAATGAAGTGTCGGTCATTATCCAGCGTAACTTCTTTTTCAATAGGCTTACCGTTGCGTATCACTTCCTTGATATCGTTGATGAAATTCGGGTCCCTTAGGTTAAGCGTGATATCCACAAGCGAACGGCCAATATCAGAATTGATCAGGTTGATGATGGATGATACATTGGGATTGAATTTGCGTATCAGTAATTTTTTGTCAATAAATACCTGGCCAATATCTGAATTGCTGAAATAGTTGTTCATGTCATCATTCAGCTCCAGCAATTCCTTGATCTTATTCTGGTGCTCAGCACTAACGGTATGCAGTTCTTCATTCAGTGATTGCAGTTCTTCGTTGGTACTTTGCAATTCTTCGTTAGTGGAGATCATCTCCTCGTTATTACTCTGCAATTCTTCGTTGGCACTTTCCAGTTCCTCAATGATCGCCTGCAGGTTTTCCCTGCTTTCCCGCAATTCTTTCTCAAGCTGCTCAGTATGGCTGGCAAGATCAATATTGCCTCTTTTTTTCGATTTCCCCTGTACAACTTCAGGCTCCACCTCTTCCAATACAATAAAAACAAAGGGCTGGGTGTACTTAACAGTCTGCAGATAGGGTTTCACTATCAGGTTTACATACCGTACACTCTTGCCTTCATGAACAGGTATTTTTTTAACGATTACCTTTTCATTAATGGCCATGCATTTACGAATATGTACACCCAATGCCACTGAAAGGTCGGGAGCCACCATTTTCAGCAGGTTAAAATGAAAACTTCCCTCCGGAAATTCAAGGAAACTTTTAAAGTTTCCGATCGCTTGTTTAACATTGAATTCTTTGTCGATAAATATGCCCGCGATAACCCTGTCTTCAGAAATGGTTTCTTTGAATATCTCTGCCAGATCCTTTAGTGGGTTCTTATTGTGTGCCTCACCGGGAACTGCCATGCGTGATGCCTGCGGAATGATGAAAGTTTCTGTTTCTATGGTGTTGGTCTTCGAAACGCATTTGTAGATCTTCCATTTGCGGCTCACTTCCTCCATTGCGTTCGAGAGTACGCCTATGTTCTCACTCGAGCCAAGGAAAAGAAATCCATTCAGGTTAAGTGAAAAATGGATTTTCTGCATGGCTTTGGCCTGCAGATAGGGTTCAATGTAGATCAGCATATTGCGGCATAGCACAAGGTCCATTTTGCTGAAGGGGGGATCTTTCAGAATATCATGCTTGGCAAATACCACCATCTTACGTATATCGGATGATATGCGGTAGTGGTCCTCATCCTTGACAAAATATTTTTTCAGAATATGCGGGGGAAGATCCTTTTCAATATTTTTTTGGTAGATGCCCTTTGAAGCGGTATCCAGCGATTGCGGATCCACATCCGTTGCAAATATTTTTACCTGCAGGTCACTTAGTTTTTCCCTGCCCAGGTATTCGGCAAAGAGAATGGCCAGAGAATATGCTTCCTCACCGCTGCTGCAGGCAACCGACCAGACTTTTATCTGGTCCTTGTTTTTTTTATCAGCAACTATGGCAGGTACCACAGTGGTGCGCAGGTGTTCGAATGCTTCGGTATCGCGGAAGAAGCGGGTAACGTTGATCAGGAAATCTTTGCCCAGTACCTTTAATTCCTGCGGGTTCTGCGAAAGGAATGTTTTATATTCTTCCAGCGAAGGAATATTGATCTCCATCATTCTTTTGGCCAGGCGTCTGAAAAGGGTGGGCCTTTTATAATGGGTAAAATCGTTACCGGTTGCTTGCTTTACTGACTGGAGTATCTCGCGCAGAACCATTTCATCCTTCTGCGAAAACTCGTTGAAAGATTGAAGAACGGGGGACTCTTTTAAATATTCCATTAACTCGTCCGGCATCATGTCTGGCGAAAGCACCATGTCACTGAATCCACTATTGATGGCACTGTTGGGCATGCCGTCAAAAGCAGCGGTAAGTGGGTCCTGCACTACTACCAGGCCTTTGTTTTTCTTGATGGCTTCAATTCCTTTTGTGCCATCCGTTCCTGTACCGGAAAGGATAATGCCAATGGCCTGTTCCTTTTTATCAGCTGCCAACGATTCGAAAAATACATCTATTGCATTATTTGGCTGGCCGGATTTTACTTTATCTGATAGATGCAGTTTGCCGTTCTTAAGGGTCAAAAGTTTTTTACTGGGTATAATGTAGACGCAGTTGGCAAGAAGAACCGTGTCTTCTTCAGCCTCAAATACCTGCATCATCGTATGCTTGGCCAGCAATTCACCCATAAGGCTTTTATAATCGGGAGAAAGATGCTGGACTACTACAAAGGAGAAGCCTGTATCGGTATACATGTTGTCGAAGAATTCATGGAGCGCTTCCATGCCCCCGGCGGATGCCCCCAGCCCCACCACATACTGGGGAATTTTGGTGTCTTTTTTTTCATTTATCATTCTTCGACCTTATATTTATCCAATAATTTGCTCCTACTATTGCAAAAACCAATCCATATACTACTGGTAGAAGATGACCCTGATGATGTTGATCTGCTGGAGTCTGCTCTACGTGACAACCGGGTTAAATTTGAAAGCCATGTACTCACACAGGGCGACCAGGTGTTACCATATTTAATTATGTGTAAAAATTTCCCCGATGTGGTTGTTCTTGATCTGAATTTGCCGAAAATGCATGGAAGGGAAGTACTCCATCTTATCAAACAAACCCCTGAGTTGGCTTCTATTCCTGTGGTAATACTGACTACTTCATCCGCGCAGGCAGATAAAGATTTTTGCCTGAAAACGGGAGCCTGCGACTACCTGATCAAGCCTGTTACCATGGAAGACTTCAGCGCTATTGTTGAAAAAATTGTAACTGCGGTTCAAAATGTCCCGAAGTAAATCAACCCATGCTTATGCGCTTTACGAATAGATCCATCATCGTTACCGGCGCAGGACAGGGTATTGGTCTGGAGATATGCAGGCAACTATTGTCAGAGGGTGGCAGTGTATTGCTGAATGATATCGACAATTCTCTTGCAGAAAAAGCCTCAGAACAATTATGCAATACTTTTTCAACCTCCAAATGTATCGCAATAGGAGGGGACGCATCTGATCCTGTTTTCATTCAGCAGATGGTTGATAAGGCTGTTATGCGTTTTGGAAAACTGGATACAGTGATTGCCAACGCGGGCATTACCTTATTCGGGGATTTTTTTAGTTATACTCCCGCGGCCTTCTCACGTGTGATGCAGGTAAACCTTGCCGGCAGTTTTTTCCTGGCACAGGCCGCAGCTATTCAAATGCGAAAGCAGGGAAATGGCGGTTCTGTTTTATTCATGTCTTCCGTTACCGGCCACCAGGCACACAAAGACCTTGCGGCTTACGGTATGAGTAAAGCGGCACTTGAGATGCTGGCCAAAAACCTGGTAGTGGAACTTTCGCCCTTCGGTATCAATGTTAACGCGATTGCACCCGGCGCTACCTTAACTGAACGAACAGAGCAGGATGCTAATTATCGCAAAACCTGGTCGGCCCTTACACCTGTGGGTCGCCCCGCAAATGTTGCCGATATTGCGGGAGCCGCGTTATTCCTGGTTTCTGATAGTGCCCGTCATATCACCGGTCAAAGCCTGGTAGTGGATGGAGGATGGACCTCGGTAAGTCCCCAGCCCTAAAGCGCTGGTTCTACTCCTGTCTCTGTGCAACTCTGTGCGCCCCCTGTCTCTGTGTTGAAGCCTTCGCTCTGTACCTACACGGAATGCTGTCCTAAATATATACCCTACCCGCTGCACCTGCTATCGGCGCTCAAAATCGCTTCTAAACCATCCTGATATTACGGGTGTAAATGCAATCCTTAGGTTCCTCGCTTACCAGGGTTACCGTCAGAATATCAATTACCGCCTCCTTCCACTCAGGATTCCTCTTGAGGTACTGCTGCGATGCCTGCAGGATCGAAAGCATTTTTCTGCGTGTAACGCCTTGTGCAGGCAGCCCCGTATCCGGATACTGCATAGTGGTAACCCCTATGAAATGAAGTTTGTTAAGCCGGGAAGCAATAATATCCACTTCACAGTTACAATACTGCCATTTGCGTTTGATCAGCTGGAAATTTTTTTCAGCCAGCCAGTTAAGTACACGCAATTCTATTTTCTCTTCTGTAAAGTGGTCGGGTTGCATAGGAATGTATTCCGCAAGCATTATGCCCTTTTTATAACGATACATCCGACTTTTGTTTATTTGGATTTGTTCCCTTTTTTGTGCAATTCATTCCACAGATTCGCAACGGATCCGGCTGTTATTGGGCCGATTTTAGCCCATACCGGGGCAGAACTGCGCATGTTTAAATGGTATTATTTATGAAGGGGTATGTAAGGAAATGTTGGCAGACAGGTAATTTAAACAGGAGCTATGAAAAAAAACTTTATCGCGCTGTGGTTTATTGTAGTGGCAGCTTTGCTGCTGCTGGCATTTAAACACGAGCGTACAGGGTCAGTCAAAGGATCTGTTAACCCAATGGATGCTGCATCCCAGGTTTGGTTGGTATCTGCAGTGGACACGCTGCGCAGCAATATTCGCAATGGCATGTTTGAGATTACGGGGGTAAAACCGGGAAGTTGCAGGCTGATCATTGAAGCGATGGCACCTTATAAGCGCACAGAAAGAACCGGGCTGGAAGTGTATGAAGGACAGGAGACCCATGCAGGAGAAATATATCTGGAACAACAACAGCAATAGATACTTTATGAAAATCGTAGCAATGGTTACGCTGGTGGCGGCAATGCTGACAGCTTTTTCCCCCGGTATAGCGGGCCCGGCCGAAAAGCAGCCAATTCGATGGCAGGTAAACCGTGATTCCTCGGGGCTGGCTGGCGAATGGGTACTGCAACCTGTACTGGCATCCGATACAGCCACTGGTAAATTACCCACCCTCAGTTTTAACCTGGGGCAGAAAAAATTTACAGGGTTTACAGGCTGTAACCAGGTGAATGGAAAATTCAACCTGCACGGCGACCAACTGGTCATAGGTAAGGATATGGATCTGACCAATAACACCTGCGAGGGCTTCAATGAGAAGGAGTTTATCATAAACCTGCTGCGCGTTAACCGGTTCCGCGTTCGGGATGGTGTGCTTTGGTTGATGATAGACCAGGTGCCGGTCTCCAAATGGACCCGGAATCCGGTGATAAAAAAGTTGCTATGAAAAAACGATCGTTATTCCTTTGCTGGCCGAACAAGAGTCAAGTAACTCTCCGGAACGGATAATGCCCTTTGATGTACTGGTTTAAGTAGATACCCTTTGAGCGAGAGCTCCTCATAGAATGATATACGTGGGCGGGCACATGTAAGTATTCATACACAAGACCCGAAACAAACCGGACCGTTAAATTCTTTTTAACCGGATCGTAATGAAAATCCGCAACTACTGTAGATGGCATGGATATGGTATCTGATAATCCAGCGAGTAAAAACCATACCATTTTAATATACCGCCCGTAATATGAAAAAGAAAAATCTGATCAAAAGCAATTCCGAAAATACCCGAATGAAGGAGGAAGAGACTGTGCATCCTGATGATGGTTTACAGGCTACCGGCCCTAAAAGGCAGGGTGAAGAGTTAACAGATAATGATCCGCCTGGGAAAAAACCCACGCCGGCTCGAAAAAAGCGTTCCCCAAGGCAGTGAAAAGGGACAATGCTACGCGGGCTGTTTCTTCAATTGGTAATTATCAATACATGAACCAACAAGCTCCACCAATTCCTGGGGGCGCTGTTCATTTACCAGCCAGTGTTTGCCGTCTTTACTGAGAAAGCCAAAGAACACATTGTTCAGTACCACATGGTATGATGCAACCGTTGCATCTTCTTTTTTTTGTTCAGGACTGATACGTCCTTCGTAGGCAACGCCGTGATAAGTAAAGGAAATGGGGAAAAAATCTTCGGTCATATATTCTGTTTTAGGTCTTTAGAATCCGGATACTATAGTTCCAATAATCCTGCCTGAAAATATGTTCCTAAAATTCCACACAATCACGTCCCAACATAGTATTAGAGGAAAAACCACCATTCCGTTCCGCTCTACCCGCATCATCAAAGGACTAGCTTATCTATCCAGGGTAGAAAATGTTCTGTGGCTCTCCGTGTAATCTGTGTCTTTGTGGTGAAGCCTTCCGTTCGATCATGGTGCCAATGCTTTACCACAAAGCCACAGAATACACAGCACTACGCAGAGATATCGCAGAGAATTATAGGAGGACAGCTTATGTCTAATCGATACTATAAACAATCCTGTGTATTTAAAATGCTCTGCCAAAAAAGACGCGCAGAGTGTTCAATAATTACAGTCATTGTAAAAAAATATCTACACTATATGGGGCGCATTTTTATTTTAACCGGAAGGCGCGGATGGCACGGGAATGGAAGGGTTATAAACATATATTTAAATGATAACTTAAAATCTAAACGTTATGCCAAACACAGCAAAAAAAAGCGCCGCTAAAAAAGCGTCAGCGCCTAAAACAAAAAAAGCCCCGGGTACTGAACAGGCATCCGGCGATCCTATGTTAATGGAATTGTTTCTTGACGGGATAAAGGATATTTACTGGGCCGAAAAAAAACTGGTAAGCACTTTGCCGAAAATGCAGGAAGCCGCCACCACTGCGGAACTGCAGGATGCATTTGGCGAGCACCTGGCGGTGACGAAGGAGCATGTGCTGCGACTCGAACAGGTTTTTGAACTATTGGGAGAAAAGCCCCAGGCGAAAAAGTGTGATGCGATGGAAGGGCTGGTAAAGGAAGGGGAGAGTGTTATCGAAGATACAGAGGAGGGAAGCTCCACAAGGGATGTTGGTTTAATCATTGCTGCGCAGAAAGTAGAGCATTATGAAATTGCCAGCTATGGTAGCCTCGCACAGCTTGCCAAAACCCTGGGACTGGAAGAAGTGAAGAATATTCTGGGATCAACTTTGGAGGAAGAAAAAACAGCGGATGAAAATCTGACCGAGATCGCTGAAAGCAAAGTAAACTATGAAGCGATGGCGGAGCAGGAGTAGGTGGTACGTTTAGGAGTTTGGTTCCGCCTCTGTAATATTGCCGGATGCTGGTAAAGGTAAATACCTGTTATCAGCATCCGGTTTTTATGTTAAAACGCTTGAGGTATTCGGCCCAATGGAAAGCGTTAGGCGTGGGCCTGGCATGCTGTTTTAAGGGAAATTATGAGATATATAAACGACATATGGCAACTAACCGGCTGGGACAAATCCCATCACCGGAACATGATTTCGGTGAAAGCCAGTTGATCCGTTTTTATCGTGGCCTGCAGCGTGACGCCAGCGGCAGAATGATCAGTGAAATATGGAAGATGAATGAAGATGAACTGGAAATCAATCATGATTATATACAATGGCTTTTTCCTTTAGCGCAGAAAAGCCAGTTCAACCCCAATGCGCCTGTGCTAAGTCAGAGAGACATACTCCTGTTTAGTTCAGACAAAGATCTCCAGGCCCGGGTGGGCAGGTCGTTTGCTATGATGCTTTCTTTTTACGGATTTGCGAAACAACCGGTGGATGGGCATTTTGAAATAGTACCATCGGCGCATCATACATCCAGAAGAGGGCAATGGCTGGTTCTGCATAACCATAATTATTTACGCATTTCCCGGATACTTAATTTTCTGATGCTGATACACCTGAATGCGGAAGCAAGGGCATTTTTTGATGCATTGCAGAAGCTAAACCGTGTCTACCATGAAAAAATAGGCAGTGCATTCTCGCACTGGCGTGCAGCCATTGCCTGAGCTGGCAGATGATTACCGCGGCATAATTTTTTTGCGAATTTCGCAAATCATGCCATGCACGCGCTGGACGAATTCTGGAATGAGCATCTTTTGGCAGACCTGGAGAGGCTCGATAGTGAGTTGGTGGAAGTGGACGGCACCCTGCTTAAACCGAGTCAGTGTTACCATATAGGTGAGAACCCCACGCATGTACTGTTCAATACAAATTGCCCGCAAGTAGTAAAAGAAAAAGTAACTGAGATCCTTGCCCGATACCGTTTTTAGCGGTCTCTATTTTCTGAACGCAAGGGTTCAGCCTGCTTGTTTGCCTGCGATAATATGTTGAGCAATTTTTGCAGCAACAATACCCAGCACGGCACCTGCTACTACATCAGATAGCCAATGTTTTTTATTGCGGACACTAAGAAGGCCCGTTCCGATGGCCAGCGCATATCCGCCATAGCCGATTGCCGGCATTTTGTCTTTGGTTGCCTGTCTCAATATTTCAGCACCCATAAACGATGTAGCTGTGCGTGATGAGGGAAAGGAATCAGGTCGTGATGGAACACCGGGTCTTTCGCGTGGAATTAGTTTTTTCAGCGGTACGATGATCACATTCATGATGGTTTCAGCCAATGCCACCACTTTAGCCCGCTTAAGCAGGCTGTTCTGCAGGAGTGACCCTTTTGCGCCGGTGAAAACCGTAGACGCGAGGGGTGCCCATGTAAGTATTTTATCGAGTATAGGCGTTATCTGGGTGCTGTTGCCAGTTAAAGAATGCTGAACCGTTTTATCGATCGTCTGGATGGATGAAAGAAGTTTCATAGCGCAGATTTAGGATACCGGTTAAAAAACTGTGCCATTAGACAGGGCAGGCCATGTAATGAACCATTCGCGATTAACGCGCCTCTGCACCTCTCGCTAACAACCAGCAGCTAACAGCTAAATCCTGATTTCCAGCAATGGCACAATTTTTTGACGGCTATGTATAAATTATATCATGGCAAAAGCAAAAAAAGCCGCCGCGAAGAAAACCACTTCAGGGCAGGCTCCTTTACCCCTTACTACCAGTGACCCGATGCTGCTGGACTTTTTCAAAGACGAACTGAAAGACGTATACTGGGCCGAAAAGAAACTGGTAAGCACATTGCCGAAGCTCCAGAAAGCCGCAACTGCTCCCGCATTGAAGAAAGCCTTTGAAACACACACCACCGTAACCAGGGCACATGTAAAAAGCCTGGAAACCGTATTCGGTCTTGTGGGTCGAAAACCCCAGGCAAAAAAATGCGAAGCGATGGCTGGTATTGTGAAAGAAGGCGAAGGCATTCTTGAAGAAACGGAAAAAGGTACCGCCACACGTGATGTGGGCCTTATCTTAGCCGCACAAAAAGCCGAGCATTACGAGATTGCAACCTATGGCGGACTCACCGCTTTGGCAGCATCGCTCGGACTGGATAAGGTTTCCAAAATTTTGCATGATATCCTCGAAGAGGAAAAGCATGCTGATACCGCTTTAAGCCAGATCGCACAATACCATGTAAACTATGCGGCGGCACAGGAAAAAAACGACTAGTTCAACACATAGTGATTTATAGTAAAAAGGACGGGTTTGCCGTCCTTTTTTATGTCTGCATTAAACCTGTGTTTTTGTGGTGAAGCTTCGGTTCGGTCAGGGTAGGAAGGCTTCACCACTGAGACGCAGAAAACACAGAACTGCACAGAGTGAACACCAAGGGAATAATAGTTTATAGAGGCCACGCGTCTCACCTGCCTAATCCTACGTTTAACATCACGGTATGTATGGCCTCCAGGCACTATAATAAAAATCATTTACCTTTGTGCCTGGTCAGTGCTATACAATGTGATTTGTTGCTGAATATGCAGTCTATCCGGTTAGCCCGCTATTAACAAATCACGTTTTATTTTATGCGCAGAATTGTAAATTACAGGAAAACATTGGGCGTAACCGATGCTATCGAATTGAAAGACTTAAAAACAGTATACCGGAACCTGATGAAGGATTGTCACCCCGACAAATTCCAGGATAATTCGGAGGCGCAGCAGCAGGCCGAAGAGAAAAGCAAAAAAATAATTGAAGCCTATCATTTTCTCGTGAGTATTGCTCCTGAAACCCGTGCCCAGACATTGGAGTTATATGCAGAAATAACCGCCAACTGTGGTATTGCAGATCTCGAGTACAAGTCAGAAATACTCAGGATCAGCTTTTCAGATGATTCGGTATATGAATATTATGGTGTACCCAAAGCACTTTATGTAAAACTGGTGAATGCTGAAACACCCACACGTTTTGCCAGAAGGCATATCTATCATGCCTACGTTTACCGAAGCATGAGCAGGCAGGTGGCTGCCGTATAGTTTCCATCTCACTCACGGCCAAAGCCCCCTGGTACTTTCCGTATGCGCACTAATGCAGCTTATCTTGCTGAAATGGTAAAAATGTTGGTGCTGCGGTATACTACAGTCAAATTTCAACCGATGCCACCAGGCAATTCGCATTGTATTCGGTCAATCCAGTGTAAGGGCTCGATGCCAAATACCCCGCAACAAAGTTGTCATTACTTTTAACCCATTCGTGCAACAACTGGCCCTTCAGGTTTAGAATGGAAGGTGTTCAGTCAGCCGCAATTAAAAAACTACCTTTACGCCCATGACATTTGACGACCTGAATCTAAATACGCCCCTGCTTACAGCTTTAGATGAGCTGGGTTATACCAATCCCACCACCATCCAGCACAAGGTATTTCCGGTGGCAATGTCGGGAAGAGATGTTTGCGGTATCGCGCAGACCGGCACCGGCAAAACATTTGCATACCTCTTGCCTTGTTTGCGTCAATGGAAATTCAGTAAAGAAAAGTCGCCCCAGATACTGGTTATTGTGCCTACACGGGAACTGGTTGTGCAGGTAGTGGAATCGGTGAGGGCGTTAACATCCTACATGAGCCTACTGGCAGTAGGTGTGTATGGTGGCGCCAACATAAACACCCAAACACTTGAACTGGAAAAAGGAGTGGATGTTTTGGTCGCCACACCGGGCCGGTTATATGACCTGGCTATGAATGGAGCTTTCAAAACAAAGACGATCAAAAAACTGGTGATTGATGAAGTGGATGAAATGCTGAATCTGGGGTTTCGTACACAATTGAAAAACATACTGGACCTGTTGCCTGCTAAACGGCAGAACCTGCTGTTTTCAGCCACCATCACAGAAGAGGTGGAAGCATTGATCGATACTTATTTCAATGACCCTGTAAGAGTGGAGGCAGCTCCTACGGGAACGCCATTGGAAAACATAAACCAGATGGGGTATCCGGTGCCCAACTTTTATACAAAAGTCAATCTGCTGGAAAGGTTACTGGCCGGGGACCCGGACATGACCCGGGTATTGGTATGTGCTGCAACAAAAAAACTGGCCGACCAATTGTATGAACAGCTCGAGCAAAAATTTCCCGGTGAGGCAGGTGTGATCCATTCCAACAAAGAGCAGAACCATCGTTTCAATACGGTGAAACGATTCCAGGAAGGCAGTATCCGTTTTCTGATTGCCACGGATATCGTGGCACGGGGTATAGATATCAATGAGGTAACACACGTGATTAATTTTGATACGCCCGACGTGCCAGAAAATTATATTCACCGCATTGGCCGTACAGGCAGGTTCGACAGGAAAGGCATCGCCATCACTTTTGTTACCGAAGCCGAACGGCCCGCACTCGAGTCAATTGAATCGTTGATGAAATACCAGGTACCTATGGCTGCATTGCCGGCTGATCTCGTCATTTCAGATGAGTTGACAGAGGATGAAATGCCCAAAGTATTCATGAAGGTCTTCCAGCCAAAACTCAAAAAAAAGGAAGAACGCGGCCCGGCATTCCATGCAAAATCTGCGAAGAACAGTAAGTCCAATTTTAAAGTAAGCAGAAAAGACATCATGGCAAAAAAGTATGGCAAGCCGATCAAGCGTAGCGGTAAAAAGTGATGTATGAGGCCAAATGTGTATTCCCTGCACCCGGCATGAATCCTGCCTCCAAAAGAAGACCGGACAAACCCAACCTCCGATGTGCCCATACTTTTTAAAGCCATTATCTTTTACCCGCCACTTGTGGTATTTTATCGCATTGTGTATACAAACGCTATAGCTGGCCTGAGTTTTAGTTGGAGATCCGCATTTTACACGAAATACGCGTCTCCAAACAAGCCATGGATTCCCCTCGTACCTGCTTTAAAAAGATTTTAGGTTCCTTTTTGGTAACTTTTAGAACAAACGGAGGTTTACACCTTTTTTCAACGACCGCTATGTTCAGAACCATTCAACTTTTTCTATCATTGCTGATTGCTGCGTCCTTGCAGTCGCAACCCCCCGGTCTCTATAAAAAAGTAGACCAGTATTTTGCCAGCTTTGTCAAAGGCAAGGATTTCGCCGGAAACATCCTGATTGCAAAGGACGGAAAGATCATTTTTCAGAAGTCCTATGGGTTGGCGGATATGGAACATGGTACCCCTGTTTCCACAAATACAGTATTCCATGTTGCTTCCGTCTCTAAGCCATTCACCGCGATACTGATCATGAAGCTGCAGGAGGAGGGAAAGCTTTCGGTAAAGGACAGTTTGCGTAAATATCTTCCAGGTTTTCCACATGGGGGCCAGGTCACTATTCATCACCTGTTGTCCCAAACATCTGGCTATGCCGATTACAATAAGTTTTCAGATTATTATGAGTTTTCAATCCGGAATCATACACTCGCAGAAACTGTCGCCTGGTTCAGAGATAAACCACTTTCCTTCCCGCCTGGCAGTACTTATGGCTATTCCAATGCCAATTATGTATTGCTTGCGTACCTGATTGAAGTAATTACCGGTGAATCCTATGAAACTTATCTCAAAAAAATCATCACTACACCATTAGGGATGTTATCAACCGGCAATTTCAGCCATGAGGAGATAGTTCCAAACCGCGCTTCCGGCTATGATATCGCACCAGGCATTCCCGGACTCAGAAATGCCCCCTACTATGATAAGTCATTTAAAAGAGGCAGTGGGGCCCTTCATACAACGGCCGGCGATCTGTTAAAACTTGATCGGGCGCTTTACACGGACCAGTTGCTAACTTCTGCGTCACGGGAACAAATGTTTAGCCAGATAGACAGTAATGGTTATGGATATGGCTGGGGCATTGGTAGGCGGTTTGGGAAATATGCCTATGTAGAACACGACGGAAAGTCTCCCGGGTTTGCCGCCTTATTTTCCCGCTATCCGAAAGAGAAAGTAACCATCATTTTCTTATCGAACATAAACTCCGGTTTATTTGGCGCTATCCGTAAGGACCTGGCAGCCATCGTTTTTGGCGAAGCTTATCAACAGCCGGTTGAAAGGAGCTATATGGAACTGCCCGAAGGGGAAAGGCGGAAATTTACCGGACTATACAGATTTGCGAATGGTTTTGAATTCCGGATCAAAGATGAAAGCGGAACGCTAAACTGTTATTTTGGAACAAGCAGAGACGCCGTATTGCTTTCGCCGGTTGCCGCCGATAAACTGTTTATCAGAGCGAGATTTGACCTGCTGACGCTGAAACAAGTCGACGGTAAACCCGTAATCGAATACGCTGAGCGGGGAGGAACGTCAATATGTGCAAAAATTGATTAAGAAAGTAATGTCGTTTCAAAAAAAGACAACTATCGGTTAATAAGGCCCATATCCAACCGGCCATTTTTGTCCAAGTTGCTATTAACCCATATCAATTATTGCGTGAAACACATGATACAATAATTTCGGGTCTTTTCGCTAACTCTGCAATGAATGGGAAGGGTGGGCGATCTGTAGTTTGAACGCAGGCCAGCTCAGTTTTTTTAACAGTAAGAACATAATTAAATTTTATTCTCAAAGAATCCTGAACAGTTAGCCTGAACCAATATGCTGATTGCCGGTCTCTGTACGACTCATGAAAATTGAAAATGGATGAACGAATACCGTAGGTAATTACGGTATCC
>JANPIE010000142.1:0-2332 GCA_031424835.1 Chitinophagaceae bacterium | reverse complement strand
ATGTAAGTTATAACAGGATACACCCCTTGCTCGCTGGTATAGTAATACTTCGCCGAACTGTGTTCATATTCCTCGGGCAGCTTCACCATGCCGGCCTTGCAAGGATTCTGATGAATGTACTCCGCCTTTTGCTCCAAAAATTGCATGCCAGAACATTCTTTCCAATCAAATGAGGGTTCAAAATCTTCATGTTTCTTATTTTTCATTTTGTCCGTTTCATTTACCCAATCGCTCATCTGTTCAAGTTCATCATGCTTCTGTTTTCGCCCCAATACCTTTATTAGTTCATACGCTATAAAACGCTTGCCATTTCCAACGATGTTATTGATAGGTGTTGACGTGGTTTTAAACCCGATTATTACATGTACATGGCTGGGCATAATAACATAGGCTACTATATAATGTCCCTGTATTTTCAGATAATCAAACCAACGGTAAACGGTGTAATAGCCGTTAACTATTTTAAAAAGCTCTAACCATCTGGCACAGGTAAATGTAATGAAATACACCCCATTCGACTCCCATATCCGTTTTCGTACACTCATTTACGCAAACTACAAATATCTCCATTCACCTGCACTGCGCGATATACCTGATATGGGGGTGAACTTTACTCAAGTAGAATTACTTAACCCACAAACATTCTCTTTCAAACCGCAACGTCCCCTGCGGGAGACATGCGGAGAATTTTTCTTTATTTTTATGGCAAGTACACCTTGCGGAGAATAAAAAAACCCCGCAGATTTGCGGGGTTTTTTATTACAATGTTCATACAAAGGTAAATTATCTCTCAAGTCAACCGCTATTATTCCTGTACCACAATCGCCATTTTGGAATTATCCGCATTCACTGCTAAACGCGTAATACCTTTTATAGCAGGATCGTTGAAATCGAAAAGAATCTTTTGCCAGCCCTCCCCGGTTTTGGGATCAAGGGAAAACAGTTCAGTGCCATTGCTCATGATTACAAGCCCGGTTCCTGTCCAGCACATATCCTCCCGTTTTGGCAATGTAGCGCCTATGTCTGTTACCTGCATGGTAGCTATATCCAGTCTTTTGATTCTCCAGTTGGCAGAATCTGTTTTGTCTACAAAACTCATGGCGTTCTCACCCGGTATTTTCCATAATGAGCGCCCCGGTTTGGTACTTAGTATTTTATCTTCTTTGGTACGCAGGTTATAAAAATGCAGGCTGTTACCGGCATTGCCGTCAAGCACAAACAGCAAAAGCCTTTCCTCATCCATCCATGCATGGTATCCCACCACCAACTGGCTTATCAGTATTTCTGGCGCCCCACCCCGCACCGGGAACCTGCCCAGATCCTGTGCAAACGGCGATCTTCTTGCAATGATGCAGGAAACAAATTTTCCATCGGGGGTAACGGTGGCTGAATATTCATTGTCTGCGGTATTTGTAAAAAAATCCATTGCGCCTGAATGGTAGTTATAAACTCTGATGTCTGTATTACCGGAATCTCTGGCGGTGGTAAAATACAATACCGGTTCTTTCAACGAAAAAAATGGCTGGTTATCATACCCTTTATGGTTGCTGATGTTGGCAGGATTGGAGACGGTAATCTTCTTCCCTTTTACCTGCATGCTGAGTAAATAAATTTCAGAGCCCCCCTGTGACCAAACCAGCATAGGCATGGCCAGCAACATGAGCAGCGAGCTTGTTTTCATAGCGTAAATTTCAATGAATATACACTTAAACATGCAATGGTATCTATATGCGCCAACAGTGCCCGCAGGTTTTTCTCCTATAAAATTCCTGCCTTTTATTTTGGCTCACTGTATCTCTTTAATTACCCAAACCACTCCGTAAGCTATCATCCCTGGCCACGCTGGCGCAAGATCTGTTTCCGTTTTCACTGAATCCTGATTGGGCTTTTCATGAAACTGTGGTTGGTCGAAATATGTCTCGGTGGATATCTGTGAAATCCGGGTCTTTGTGGTGAAGCCTTCGCACCATGATAGAACCGAAGGCTTCACCACAAAGACAAAGAAAACACAGAACTACACAGAGTTAAAGCCGGCGGAATGATTAATATAGCATCAAGTCTTGCCTCTAATCTACCCAATCCTATACGAAATAGTCCTGTTACACAAAGCAACGTATACCTGTGGCCAGGCGACCAGCTACATATTTCAACTATGATCAGGGCTAACCAGTGAAATCTGTGGCAAAAAACATTATCAAAGATTTTCATTGTTAAACCGCCCGCAATACCAACTGGAAATTGACTGCAAATTCATCCCTGATCCTGATCAGTCCCGCCAGTTTACGCGGCGGGGAAAGTTTAAAATCGGAAAAACGAAAGCTTCGGCCGCCAT